>VXPQ01000018.1 GCA_009839485.1 Bacteroidetes bacterium SB0662_bin_6 | reverse complement strand
GACGAAGCGGGGGCAGCGGGCGGGCCTGGCGGATCAGGGCAAAGGCATGGAGAAACACGCAGGAACGCGCAGGAAGGTCCAAAAACCCGAAACGCGGATGACGCGGAGGCTGCCGTTAGGCAACCTGACCGCACCACCCGCGCCGGGTCACATCTGTGAGATGTGCGCGTAACTCGGTAGGGTTACTTCATCAGGATCATGCGCCGCGTCAACATCTGGCCGGGCGTTTCGAGGCGGTACAGATACATGCCGCTCGCCAGCCCGGTCCCGTCGAACCGCACCTGATAGTTCGCCGCCTGCTGGACGCCGTCCACGAGCGTGGCCACTTCGCGTCCCAGCGTGTCATACACCTTGAGCGTCACATGGACCGCCTGGTCGATGGCGTACTCGAACGTGGTGACGGGGTTGAACGGATTCGGGTAGTTCGCCCCGAGCGTCACCTGCGTGGGCAGTTCGGCGCCCACCGGCTCCACGGACGTAACGGTCGCGGGGTTCTCCTCGAACGGAAGCAGTCCCTCTTCCTGGTACATGTCCGTATCGAACGTAAACGAGGCGGGCCAGGACCCGTCGGCGTTCGGCACGATGTACCGGACCCGGTTCCGGCCCAGGTCGCCGAAGCCGCCGCCCTGCTCGCTGCTCTCCGTCGCGGCGTCCGGGTTGATGTACTGGTACTTGTACTGGAGGCCGCTGTACGTGCCGAGCGCAATGTCATTGCGGGTGACGCCCCCGATCGTTACGGTCGCGGTGTAGACATTGTCTCCGTCGGGATCGAGCAGATACAGCCGGCCGTCGTTCCGCCAGCCATCCTCGTCGGTGCGGGGAAGGTTCATGGTGAACCGCCAGATCGCGTCGTTGAAGCTGACCACGACAGAGTCCCGTCCGGCAACGAACGGATCGGCCGTTACGGGATCCACCGCCGAGGTCATGTCCACGCTCATCGTGAGCTCCACGGAAGTACCGGGAGGAATGATGTTCGCGTCCGCAATGTCGTTGAAGTACTGCACGGGCGGGTCAAGTTCCTGATCTGCGGTGCCTGCGAACGTGAACAGCCGGTTCGCGCCGGTCCGGGTGATGGGTTCTTCCCAACCGAAGCCTCCGCCCTGCGATTCCGTAGTCACGCCGAACGCATTTTCGAAGTTCGCATCGTGGAAATTGATGTAGAACTTGTAGCTCAACTCGGCGCCGGAAATCAGCGTAAGCACGACCGGATTTTCGAAGGTCGTCGAGCCGGGCACGCGCAGGAGCTGGCACAGGGTCGGGTCGCCGCAATTCCAGCCATTAAAATCGCCCCGCACCTCGAGGGAATCCCCTCGAGCCAGATCGAATACGTTGATGTCTTCCAGCGGCTTGGTGTCCACCGCGAAGATGACGGAGCCCTCGACGAGCGCACTCGTGATCGGATCGGTATTGCCGAAATACACCCAGTGCAGGGTGGTGTCCGCCTCCGGAATGACGAATGTCCGGTTGCCGCCATCGATGTCAGGTTCCCAGCCGTTCGCTCCTACGACGAACTTGTATAGCTGCTCCGTGCCTGCCGCGGAAGCCGGGAAATAGCCCACGCCCGAATACAGATCGTAGCCCGGCTGCGTGTCGTCGTCGCTCTCTTTGGCGAGTTTCACGCCCGTCATGGCGTTCCAGGTAAGCGGACCGCCCGTTTGATCATCGCCCCGGACCTCAGCGGTCTGCGCGGCGTCGGCACGGTCGTATCCGGCGGTGACACTCCCATCGGTGTACGCAAAAACGCGGAACCAGACCGCAATGCTGTCCGTGCCCGCCGGCTCATAGGGCCGCCAGTCGTAGTCCAAGTCGCCCCCGCTCTTGTTGAAAAAGTGGAGCGTCATCTCGACATCGTCCGTACCTGCCTCAATGACGTGGTTGTTCTGACCGTCTTCCCAGACATCGCCCTCCATCTCCGGGACCAGGTTGGGATAGGCGAACTTGAACTCGAGGCCGTTTTCGTTCGGAAGCTGGAAGGAAACATACCAGTAATCGCCCCCCATATTCATGGGGCGAAGCGTGGTGTCGTTGTTCCAGTCGATGACGTTGCCGTCGGGTAGCGTGTCCGGACCGTTAATATGGCCATTGGCATCCGTGAGCGACCCCCGGACCTGGATGCCGTGCATGGTGGTGAGCGTGTCCGGGGCCGAAGCCGTGTTCAGGTGCAGCGTAACGGTACGCTGCGCAAGCGCATCCTGCGCGCCGAAGCCGGCGGCAAAAGCGAGCATAAGAAAAAGCGCGAAGCCGCTTGCGAGCCGCGCTTTCGTCGTCGTAAAGAGTCGCATAATCTTGTGTGCTGAGGGAATGATCACGTGAATATGATAAAGGAGAAGGGCCGCGCACGACGCTTCCCGAAAAGTACAGCGGGGAGATTTTACAATTTCATAACGGGATATGCAAATAAAAAAACGATGGAGGGCCGGTGGAGGGGGTGAAATTGCTTGATGGTGCGAGCCTGGAAGAACTTGAGGGTAACCGCGAACGACAACTCGCCTTGCCGCAACTGAAACCTGTCAGCCCGCCGTCATGCAGGAAGCGTACGATCCTCAGAACCGCATCGTCACCGTGAAGCGGTTGACGGCGTTGAAGTATTCGTTCTGCTCGAACGCGTAGTCGACCCCCAGGTGGATGGGAGCGAACTCGTAACGCAGTCCGCCGCCGACCGTGAAGGAACGCAGGCTGTTTTCCAGCAGCAGTTCGCTGTACCCGCCCCGGAACATGATCAGGTCCCCGAGCAAGCCGATCTCCGCGCCGGCATTCAGGTATTGCTCGCTGTTGTTGGGATTGAGCGCGTCGATGGAAAGCGTGAGGCGGTTGCCGCCGCGCTGGAACACCTCGCCGGACAACCCGATGCGCATGATGAGCGGCAGATCGAAGCGGTCGGTCTTGAGCAGGGCGCGGTTGCTTTCGTTGTTGCCCCGGTTGTTGGGATCCACATCCACGCGGGCAAGCAGGTCGTCCCCTCCTATTTGCAGTTTCGTGCCGAAGTTGCTGATGGAAGCCCCGAGACGGACCCCCCGGAAGGGCGTCTCGAATTGCGTGCCGACATCGAAGGCCAGGCCGCCGGAGGACGAATTCCAGATGCGCTCCTGGATCAACTTGACGGAGCCGCCGATGGAGAAGCGGTCCGTGAGCGCGCGGGCGTACGTGAGGGCCGCGGCATAGGAGGAAGCATCGAACGTTTCGCCGGTGCCGTCCTGCATGGCCACGGTCGTCACTTCCATCTCCGGCGTGCGCATGGAGGTAATGCCGACGCCAAGCACCCCGAACCGGCTGGGAATCACCACCGCAAGGAAGTTGAGGTCAATGGAGGCGAGCCAGTTGGCGTATTCGCCGGTGAAGCTCACATCCTCGATGCCGGCGATCCCGGCGGGATTCCAGTAGATCGCTATGGGATCGGAAACGGCGGCCGTGATAGCGCCGCCAAGAGCCGTGGCGCGGGCGCCCACAGGAATACCGAGGAAGTCGGCGGCCGTAGTGCCCCGCTTGCTCACGGTGCGGGTCTGGCTGTCGAATCCCTGCTGCGCGAATGCGGAAGATACCGGCAGGAGAAACGCCGCAAGAACCAGAAACGCTATGTTCTTTTTCCCCTTCATATCCTGATCACTTGATGATCGCGAACGTGCCGGTCCGCTCGCCGACGCCGGGCGCTTCCACATGATACAAATACACCCCGTACGAGACGGATAGTCCCTCTTCGCTTTCCAGATTCCAGTCCAGCGTGCCGTCAAGCAGGGCGGTGGGTGTGAGCCCCTCGTTGCTCCCCTCGGAAAGCTGGAGGGTGCGTATGAGGCGTCCGCTCACGGTATATATCCGGACGGTGGCCTGCGGGGGCAGGTGGATAAACTTGATGACGCGGGGGCCGCGGCCCGTACTGAACGGATTGAGCCCCTCGAACTGGTTCGTCGCCACATAGGGGTTCGGCACGACACGGATAGCCTCCAGCATCTCGCGGGCCGCGTCGAGGTCCGCCTTGGGCCCGGTCGCGGTGAATTCGAATGCATCGGTGGCGAGAAACGGCTTCCGCGTAATGATCGTCACCACATCGCCTTCCTGGGGATCGCGGTTGTCCCTGAACACGAAATTCAGCCCGATGCGCCAGGTAATCACAGGATCGCCGCCGTCATCGCCCACCTTGGTCTCCCGGAGCACGATAAAGTCGCTCTCCCCTATGTCCGGATTGGCGGTCCAGGAGGCCGGCTCGGTCGAAAGGGACGAGACGAAATCATCCCCTGTGATATCCCAGAAAGCATATTCTATCGGTACTTCGGTGCCGTCCGGAAGCAGGCGGTATACTTCCACGTTGGTCGGGCGGGCGGGCAGCGTAAGCCGCCGGGTCACCTGCATTTCGATAGACTGGCCCTGCCCCGGCCCCACCACCTTCACCCGGTAATCGAACGGATTGCGCAACCCGCGCACGAACCCCGCCGACGAATGCGGATCCAGCGATATGGGATAAATATCTTCGCTGTTCCAGGCTGTTTCCACCTTGTTGAGCACAATGAACGGCTCGGGGAAAAACGCCAGGGAAAACCCGATGGGATCGCCGTTGTCGGCAAGCAGGGGGAATTCCCGGCCTGCGCGGAACGCTGTGGAACGCTTGAGCAGCGTGTCGTTTTCCGTAACGTCCACGAGCGAGAAGTTTCTGGTCGTCAGGGTGTCGGGACTGAAGCGTCCGCCGGAGACGAGCGTGTCCTCGAACACAATGCGGAACCGGTGCCCGTCGGCAATGGAAATCGGATCGACAATCTCGTAGAGAATGCGGCTGCTGGTCGTGCCCGCCACGCGCTCCAGTTCACCGAGCGTGGGATCCACATAGCCGGCCACCGGCGCCGAGGGCGTGATTTCCACCACGTTGGGGCCTGTCCGGATGGAACCGTCCGCGAGCCGCTGGATGCGAATGGGGGTCTCGGTGGGCGGAATGTTATCCTGCGCGGAACCGAAGTCGTAGGCCGTTACGGCGTAGAAGTACGTGATGCCGTTCGTAACGTCCTCGTCCACGAAAAGGTGGGCCAGCCCGTTACTCCCCTCGCCCGGACTCACTCTGTTGTCCCCGAGGTAGAACTGGATGCCGTTGATATCCACAGGGTGGAATCCCTCGAACCCGTTGATGAGATCGAATTGCGCGATCGGCTTGCGCAGGAGCCGGTTGCCGAAGCCGTCGGTAATGATCTGCGGATCGAGGAAGGCGGGGTCCGTCGAACGATAGATGCGATAGCCCTCGAAGTCGTTCGGATCACGCCCAAGGCCCGCAAGGAACTGATCGTACGACTGCTCTGAAATCGAATCCCAGTAGAGGGTCACCTTGCCGTCGCCGGGCACGGCGCGCAGCTTGGGCGTAATGGGCGCCTGGGCAAACTGGTAATCCTCGTGGTAGGCCTGCAGAGCATAATCTCTCGACTGGAGCGCCTCTTCCTGCGTACCCCCCATCACGACCGCCAGCGAAATGCGCTCGGTCTGGCCGGCCTTGAGCGGGAAAATGCCGCTGGACACGGTGATGTCGGTGTCGCCGGGATCGGGAAGTTCCGTATCGAAATTGCCCGGCAGCATAAAGCGGCGGAACAGGAAACGATCGGAGGAACTGCCGATTCCGAGGGTCCCGGCCCCGAAAATGCGCACGTTCGTGATGCCGATCTGGTCCGATTCGGAAATGTCCGTCACGTCGATGTTGCGCTCGCCGGGGAAACCCGTGCCGGCGCCCGAGGTGGGCACGCCGTCGTTATCGCCGGGATCGCCGTTGAACGGCACGCCGTCCAGCCCGGTGTCGTTGAGGAAACGGTTCCAGTCCTTGTCGTTGTCTATCCCGTCGGCGCGGCTTTCGTCGATCATTTCGTCGATTTCCTCGTCGATGCCCTCGTCCGTGGCGCCGTCGCCGTCATTGTCGAGGCCGTCCGCATAGGCCTTGCCGATATCTTCAGAACCTACGTCGTACAGCACGATATCCGTGCCGGGCACGCGGTACCGCCGGTAGCTATCGGACGCGGCGGCATTCACCATGTCCTGCGTGACCGTGGGCGATCCGGGTTCGGCGAGATAGTTGCCCTCTTCGAGATACGTATCGTTGTTGTCGATCCCGTCCTTGAACGCGCGGCCCACATCGTCCTCTTCCACGCCCACAAGGTGGACCGTCACATCCTGATCGGTGGCAAGCACGGGCGGCCATCTTCGCCAGTGATCGGTCGTAGCAAGCGCCGCCATCTCTGCGGTGACCACCGGGCTGCCCGCTTCTCCGTCCCCGTCGTTGTCGATATAATCCGCATAGCCTACCCCTGTCTGCGGGATGCCGCTGGCCGTGATGAACGGCACATGCGTCTGGTTCTCGTCGATCAGCCCGTTGCCGTTGTCGTCCAGCGCATTGGTGGGATTCTCGCCCTGCAGAAAGGAACCGGGAATCACCGGGCTGTTGCATTCGCCGATCAAAGGATCGCAGTCTTCGGACGTGGAGCCGTCGCCGTCGTTGTCGATGCGGTCCTCGGCGTTGCCGGGGGATTCCAGAAAGGCGAAGGTGGCGACCCCCACCGGATCCGCCCCGAAAAACTCGTTGCCTATCCCGTCAAGGTCCGTCATGAAGGCGACGTCCTCGAGGAGATCGAAATAGGGAATGTCGTCGCTGCAATCGCCGCCCACGCAGTCCGCCAGCCATATGGACATGCCCGCCTTTCGGAGGTCGCGCGTACCGTCGTTCTTCGCCCCGTGGATGAAAAAGACCACATCCTGGATGAGAATCTGGCTCCACGCCAGCACCCGCACTTCGGCGACGAGGCCCATGCCCCGGCGGCTGAAATCGGTCGAGTCGGGGAAATACGTGGGATACCGGTCGTACTGGTCGTCGCCGATCTTGTAGAAAAATTCCTGATCGGCGTTGAACACATTCTTGCCGAAAAAGCCGTTCCACGAAAAGCTCCATCCCGGGTCCTGGACGTCGCCGAGTTTGTCCGGCCAGGCGTCCGGCCAGGAAGTCGGCTCGTCCGACTGGGCGATGCCGTACTCCGCTCCCGCCGGATTCACGTATCCCTTGATCGGCTCGAAGGTCCACGAAATGTTGTCGTTGACGGGATTGCTGCGGAAATCCGCCACGTTCACGACCCACAGCGTGTCGTTGTTTTCGTCCTCGACCTCGGCCCCCACCCACAACTGGGTAAGCGCCACGTAGCGCCGGCCCGTGTTCTTGGGCCACTCGTACCAGAAATCGCCCGGACTTCCGGACTGGCCCGACTGCGCCCAGTTGGTAATGGTGGCCCGGACGTTGTTGGCGTCGATGTTGTCGCGGCGGCGCTCGAAGGGATCGACGCGCTCCGTGCCCGGCACGTGATTCCGGTCGATGACGCCCTGGGCACGGGCCGTGCCAACAATCCCGGGCAGCAGCACAAGGCTCAGAACAACCAGCGCGCCAGGCATGCGCGGAACCGCCCCTCCGGAAAGGAGACGCGCCGGAACATCCTGTCGTATGAAGCGGGGATATTTCATGGGTATTGCAGACCTCGCCGCATCAGAAACGCACTTCGACGCCAAGCTGCACTCTTCTCGGCTCGCGGTAGTGTTCGGGACGCACGAACCATCCCGGATCGAACTGCCCCGTGCGCAACTGATCCAGCGTCACGTCCGGCTCGCCCGTGTCGGGGAACACGGTGGACACATTGCGGGCGTCGAGGAGATTGAACACCTCGAGAAAGACCCGGGGACGGACCCTTCCCATCACGAACTCCTTGTACAGGTTCAGATCTACCTCGAAGGTGGTGTATGCGCGCCGCGAATTGGAAGGAAATTCGGGCTGCACATCGTTGCCGGTCAGCGCCGCGGAAGCGAAGGTGGGCGTGTACGGGAAACCCGATTCGTACCGGAATCGAATCGAGCCGCCGTACGTATCCGCGCCCGCGTAGAAGGCGCCCGCCAGTTTGTGCCGCTGATCCCAGTTCAATGGCAGGAGCGCCAGGGTGGGCTGGCTGTTGTTGAGAAGCGCGAAAAACTCGTCCGCGGGGTTCGAATTGGAGCCTTCCACCACCTGATAGGTGTAGCTGGCGTCGAATCCGTAGTGGTTTGTGAACGTGCGCGACAGATGCACGGTCAGCCCGCGCGTGTTCGCATAATCGCGGTTCGTGTAGATGACGTAACTGATGCCGGGCAGCGCGGCGATGATGGGCTGCGAGGTGGAGACCCAACTGCGCACATCCCGGTAATACCCGGTCACGTCGGCCACGATGCCTCCGAATCCCTGCCGCAGGCCGATCTCGTACATGGTGGTTTTCTGCGCGTCGAGGTCCGGGTTGCCGAAGGGGCCGTACGAACCGGAAAGCGCCGGCATCTTGAAACCGAAATTCTCGAACAGTCTGTTCTGCGTGGGAATCTGGAAAAAGATGCCGTAGGAAAAGTGGATCACGCCCTGTTCCGTGATGGGCCACGCGGCGCCCAGGCGGGGCGATATCTGCAGCTTGGGCGTGCTATCCTCCCACCAGTACGCCTCCCGATCCGCAACCGTCAGGACGTTTTCGGGAAGCTCCTCCTCCGGCTGGATCACGCCGTCCCCGTCCGTGTCGCGGAACCGGTTCGTGAGTTTGAGGGGATTGAAAATATTGGGGTCCGCGGGGTCCGCCGGAACCCGGGCGCGCGCATCGAAATAATCGAGCCGGATGCCGGCATTCACGATGAAGTCGTTGAACTCCATCTTGTCCTGGGCATAGGCGCTTATCGTGCGCGGGGAAAGATCGCTGAAACTGCTGTAGGCTACACTGGATTCCACGGGAATGGCGGGCCGGAACGGTTCGATCCGCTGCCCCGTCTCGTCGATCCCCGGAATGAGGTTGAACGCGGTCAGCGCAAGTTCGTCGATGCGCAACTGGAAGCCGGTCTTGATCAGGTGATGATCGGTGATCTGGCTGGACAGATCGCCCTTGACGAAGTACGAACGGGAGGTACGGTTGAAATGGGTCAGATTGGTTCCCCCGCGCGCATACCGCTGGCCGCCGCTGAGCACTTCGATATACTGGCCCGGAAGGAATTCGACGGAATCCCGCGCAACGAGGTCGAAATCGTTGTACCGGGAATCGAACGGGTCTTCATACAGATACCCTTTCGCCTCGCGGTTGAAAACGCCCGCATTGAACGTGTAGAACGTCCGGGGGCTTATGAGGTGGGTGAGCTTCAGTTTGACGTCGTAGCCGTCGTCGAAACTGCGGAAGCGTCCGTCGGGGGACCACCGGCGGAACAGATTGTACGGGCGGCTACTGGAAAACGAACCGAGGCCGATGACGTTGAGAATGAGTTTGCGGCTGAGGCGGACCTTGAGATTCCCCTGCCAACTGGTCTTTTCGAAATTGTTCATGGGGACCAGCGAAGAATCCCCCGCCGAACCATCGGTCCCGAAAAGGCGGGCGCCGTAGAGCCAGCCGTCGTTTTTGAAATAGCGCCCCAGGGCGAAAAACGTGATGCGATCCTTCCAGACGGGGCCTTCGAGGGATACCGTGGCGTTCCGAAAATGATCGGCCTGGAACGGCAGATAGGAATAGGGATCGATGTCGCGGTACTGAATGCCCGCTTTGGTGTGTTCCTCGGTGCGGATGCCCCGCAAAAAATCGCCGCCGCCTTCGCCGGTGACCGCATATCCCCCGGAATACACCTGCGCCGAGCCGGAAAAGCGGTCGCTGCGCCCCTCCTTCGTGACGACATTCACGACGCCGGACATGGCATTGCCGTACTCGGCGTTGAACGTGCCGGAGATGACCTGTAATTCCTCGATGCCGTCGTTTTCGAGCTGGATCACGGACGAGCCGTCGTAGCTATCGCTGACCGGCACGCCATCCACCATGAAAACCACCTCGCTGCTGCGGCCGCCCCGGATATGAATGCCGTCCCGCGTGGTAACTCCGGCCTGCACGTCGAGCACCTGGGAAAGCTCGGTGACCGGCAGTTTGTCGATGGTTTCGGCGGTGACGCGGGCCTCGGAACTGGTAAGGTCCTTGCGAACGGCCTCGGCCTGGGCGGTAACGATGATCTCTTCGCCTTCGATCACCTCTTCCGCCATCCGGAAATCGACCGTCGTGGTCAGATCCACGTTCACCTGCACGCCTGCGATACGCTGGCGGGAGAACCCGATGAACGAAGCCACCACATCGTATACGCCGGGACGCACGCCGATAATGACGTACGTACCGTCGATACCGGTAGCGGTGCCTTGTGTGGTGCCCTCTATGACCACGTTGACGCCGGGCAGGGGCTCGCCGGTGGCGCTATCCGTCACCGTACCCACGATCTTGCCGCTCTGCGCATGGGCGGAGCCCGCAGCGAACAAGAGCAAGAGGACCGGGATCAGGCGTCGAAACATGATCTGCAAGAGAAGCAGGCTGGAGACGAACAGGTGGTGTTTGAATAACGGAGTAGCGCTCGGAGGCGCCGGAATGCAATATGGGGGAAGCGCAGCAGGAATGAAAACCGGATCAGAACGCGTCGCTTAAGATATGCAATTCGGATACAATTTGGGGATACATCCTGACATTGTATCGTTCGCGAAGATCGCGCGCATGTTCCCGAAGCGCCTCGTCCATCATGGTTTCGTGGAGACGGGCCTGGATGATACCCGGCGGCGTGGAGGGTTCGTCATACGCCTCGTACCAGGCGCGGATGGAATCTTCCGGCACGGACACGCCGCGGGAAAGGCGGTCCCAGGCCTGTTCGAAGGCCCAGTCTTCCATGGCGCGGGCCAGGGCCCGGGCGAACTCGGGAGTGCGATCGACGCGGGCAAGGCGGGCGGCTTCAAGCAATGCCTCCTGCACGATCAGCCCGTCGATGAAGCGCCGGAGTTCCTCGGCGGTACGAACCCGGGCGCGCTGCCGAGGGTCGGTAAACCGGGCGTGGTCCCGAAATTCGGAGACGGTCCAGGTCCGACGGGCCTGCGGTGGCCCGAACGTCGCAAGCGGAGCGCCCAGCCAGGCAGGCTCCCCGTCTTCCGATGACGCATCTTCCGGCATATCCGCCTCGCCGGTGACCTGCGCCAGCAGGCGTTGGAACGCGGGGGCATGATACGACACGGAAGCCTCTTCGCGGAGGCGCATGGAAAGCGCGGTGCGGGCCCGGCGCCGTTTTCGGTCGAGGACATACCATTCCATCTTGTTCTTTTGCGCCGCAAATTCGGTCTCGGTCAGGATGGGCTTCGTGAAGCGGTCCTCGACCTGTACGATCGAATACCCCTGAGCCGTACGGACAGGCCGGCTGAAATCGCCGGGCGTAATGGTGAACGCGACTTCCTCGAAAGCGGGGTCCATTTCGTCAAAACCGAAGGAGCCGAGATGCCCGCCGCGGCGGGCCAGCGCCGTGTCGGCGAACACTTCTTCCGCCAGTGCTTCAAACGAGGCGCCCCGCCGGAGCCGTTCGTACAGCGTGTCGGCTGCCTCCCGGGTGGGCGCATACAGGTGGCGGGCCGTTACGGTCGTGTTGACCCGGACGAACATGTCCCGGAGGTCCTGCTCCGAAACCGTAATCGTGTCGTGCACGGCGCGGTGTACCCAGGCGTCCATGAGGAGCTTGCGGCGCATGCGTTCGGCTGTGAACAGGTAGGCCGCATCTTCCGCAAGTCCGCCTTCGAGCGCATCGTGGGCCATGAGTTTCATGGTGATCAGTCGCTCCAGATACGCGGCGCGGCGGCCCGCCTCGTCCGGCAGTCCGCTGTCGAGCAGGAAATCCACATAGCGCGCCCGGTATTCCTCGGCGTCGATCGGTTTGCCCGCCACGACCGCAACGGGCTCGCTTTCCGGCGTCCTGCCACAGGCGGACAGCAGGATCGCAGCGAAAACCGATATATATAAGGGTACTCTGATCAAGGCCACTTTGCTCAGCGCTTCACGTTCGTGCGTAAAAGATATTATTATTGCATCGTTGAAATTAGCGGAAAACACTGCGGGTTCGGGGCATCGCGGGCATGAAGGCGTCCATGCAGATGGTGCAATATCTGTGCAGTTTTTGCGGGATTTTTGTACAGTCTTTGCACACTTCCCCGGATTGGATGGCCGGGGAGGCAAAATATACGAGAATACGTAGCGAAAAACGGGATGCGATGCCCGAACCGGCGTATTATTGAGGAACCTCTTATTCGCTCCGCAAAATCGCAACCGGGAAAAGGGACCTTGGGACGCGCATTCGAACAAAACATCGGGCCCGGGATATCCTGCAAACCCGCGGCCAACCGCACGTTTATGTTTTGAGATAAGGCGCGTCCCAAGGTCCTCGCCCATGTGGATTTATCAGAGGTTCCTTAAGCCTTCCGCTCCCGATTCTCCCTGAAACCAATGAGACGCTTTAGGGCCTGTATTTTTCCGATCCTGACCGTGCTGTATCTGGCGGCCCCGGGCAACGCACTGTATGCACAAGAGGGCCCGGACCACCCCCCGAACATCGTGCTCGTGATCGGGGACGATCACGGATATCCCTACTTCGGATTCACCGGATCGGAACACGTACGGACCCCGAACCTGGACCTGCTGGCGCACGAAGGAACCGTGTTTTCGTTCGCCCACGCGACAGCGAACTATTGCCGCCCCTCGCTGCATACGCTGGTTACGGGTCTGTATCCTTCGCAGTACCGGCGGATTGCCGATCGCTATCATGCCGAGGCGGTGCAGGGCGATCCTGACTGGGAGGCGGCTTCCGGGGAGGCGCGCCGGAAGCGGGACGCGGTCTTTATGTCGGAGGTCATGCGACGGTTCGCCACGCTGCCCGCACTGCTCGCCGAAAACGGATACGCAAGTTTTCAGGCAGGAAAATGGTGGGAAGGATCGTATGAAAACGGGGGGTTCACGGAAGGAATGTCGCAGCAATGGGATATGGAGGCCTGGGGAAAACCCGGATGGTTCCAGCTGCTGATGGGGGGCGACGGGATAGCGATCGGGAGAGACACCATGCAGCCGGTGTTCGATTTCATCGACCGGCACACGGACCGGCCTTTCTTCGTCTGGTACGGCCCCTCCCTGCCGCATACGCCGCTGGACGCTCCTTTTTCGCACTACAAGTACTATGCGAACACGGCCCTGTCCGAATCGGCGAAGCAATACTATGCCAACTGCACCTGGTTCGACGTCGGCGTAGGCGAGCTGCTGGACCACATAGAGGCCCGGGGCTTGCGGGAAAACACGTTGATCGTGTATGTCAACGACAACGGCTGGGAGCAGCCTCCCTTCGAGGAGTACGTGGGCGACCATATCCTGTACTCCAATGGCGGGCCGAAGGGGAAACTGTCGCTGCATGATCTGGCCTTTCGGACGCCGGTCATTTTTCACTGGCCCGGCGCCATCGAGCCCGGTATTTTCGGAGAGGACCTCGTCAGTACGGTGGATATCGCGCCTACGCTCCTCGATTACGCGGGCGTGGCCATCCCGGACGATCTCAAGGCCATGTGGCCGGGGCAGTCGCTGCGCCCTGTCATAGAAGGCGCCGGCAGCATCGATCGCGACATGCTGGTGGGACACGCCACCCAGCAACGCAGCGAAGACGACGTGATGGGGCAGTCCGCCGATCATTATTATGTACGTACGCCGAGATGGCATTTTATATGGGACGCGCGCGAAGGAAATACCGGCACCGCCTCCATGCAACTGTATGACATGGAGCGCGACCCGGAAGCCTCCGAAAACGTCATAAGCGGCCACCCAGATCTCGCGCCCCGGTTTCTGGAAGCCATCACGGCCTGGAAAGCAAACATCGTTTCGAGTACCGAATAAACGCATCGTTATGAAACATCATGCAACGCCCTGCGGCGCCATGGAAACCCGCGCCCTGACCGTCTTTCTCGCGGTATTGCTCGCTATCACCGGGCTATCCTGCCAGGTGGAGGCCGGGGGAAACACCGCGGACGAATCCGTGACGACCTCCGACGACCTGACCAGCGTGCCCGAATGGAGCCGCGAGGCGATCTGGTATCAGATTTTTATGGAACGATTCCGCAACGGCGACCCGTCCAACGACCCCGTCTTCGAGAGTACCGAAGGGGCATATCCCAACAGACCGTTCGAAGGATGGAGTCCCACCCCGTGGACCCATGACTGGTACGAACAAGAAGACTGGGCTGCGGCTTCCGGCGAGGAGTTCTACCGGACCGTGCAGGCAAGGCGGTACGGAGGCGACCTGCAAGGCGTGCTGGACGGGCTCGATTATCTGGAGGAACTGGGCGTGACGGCGCTGTACATCAATCCGATCAACGATGCGCCGTCGCTGCACAAGTACGATGCCCGGCACTACAGGCATATCGACCGGCATTTCGGGCCGGACCCTGAAGGGGACGCCGCGATCATGGCGGAGGAAAACCCGGTCGATCCCGACACCTGGCAATGGACGTCAGCGGATCTGCTTTTCCTGGAGCTCGTCGACGCCTTGCATGAGCGGGGCATACGCATCATCCTCGACTATTCGTGGAATCACACGGGGATTACGTTCTGGGCCTGGAAAGATATTCTGGAGAACCAGGCCGCCTCGCCCTATGCGGACTGGTATGAAATCGTCCAGTTCGACGACCCCGACACCGAGGAAAACGAATTCGAATACCAGGGCTGGCTGGGCGTCTCCACGCTCCCCAACCTGAAAAAGGTCGGGGTGGACGAGAACGGATTCGACGAGGGCAACCTGCATCCCGAGGTGAAACAGCATGTGTATCACGTGACGCGGCGCTGGATGGACCCCAACGGGGACGGCGACCCGAGCGACGGCGTAGACGGGTTCCGGCTGGACGTGGCGGAGCACGTGCCCAAGGGGTTCTGGCGCGAGTACCGGGCCTTTGTGCGCGACATCAACCCGGACGCCTATCTGGTGGGCGAGGTATGGTGGGAAGACTGGCCGGACCACATGGCCGATCCGGTTCCCTGGGTGCAGGGCGACGTGTTCGATGCGGTGATGAATTACCGCTGGTACATGCCCACCCGGAGTTTCTTCGCCGAAGCGCCGCCCCACCTTACGGCCACCAGGTATATCGCCCACCTCGATTCCGTGGAAAGCGGGATCGACCGGGCGCATCTCGAGGCCATGATGAATCTCGGCGCCAGCCACGATGCCCCGCGCCTCGGCACCTCGCTCTACAACAACCAGACGAAATACAAATACCAGGCCCACCCCCGCGGCAATCCCGAGTACAAGATCGATCGTCCGGACGAACGGACCGACGCCGTGCGGCGCCTGTTGCTGACCCAGCAGTTCACGTATTACGGCGCGCCGCATATCTGGAACGGCGACGAAGTGGGCATGTGGGGCGCGGACGATCCCGACTGCCGCAAACCGCTGGTGTGGGCCGATCTTGCGTACGAGGACGAGCGCAGCATGCCCCATGAAACACCCCGCCGGACGGACCAGGTTGCGCCGGACATGGAATTGTACGCATTCTACCAGGACCTCGCGCGCATCCGCAAGGCGCACATGGACCTCTTCGTGCGCGGCGATCTTGACTATGTGCTGGCCGACGACGACCGGCGGCTGCTTGCCTATGTCCGCACCTGGGAAGGGGAAGCCGCCCTGGTGGCGTTCAATGCATCCGAAGAGACGCACACGGCGGATATCGCGATCGAAGGGAGTTTCGAGGATGCACTGGCGCCGGAAACCACCGTGCAATCGGAAAACGGCCAACTCACGCTGGAACTGCCTCCCCGAACGGCCATGATCCTGATTCGGGGATGAGGGCAAGACGTTCCATGAAAGACTTGCTGCCTGTTTCACGGGTCAATCCGTACATCCCCGCCACGGATTTGACAACCGAACCCCGGCGATGTATTCTGTGAAGGATGTGCAGAGAATGTACATATTGTACATTTTGTACATATTTTGCGAGGAGAGGTACGTAAAAGCCGCTGCCCCAAACGGAATAATCCGGCGTGGCAGTGCCCCTGAATCCGCGAAAAAACTCTTTACAAGACGATGAAGGCTAAACTATCCATGTTCCTGGGATGCTTGCTGGCGTTTGCAGGCATATTTGCCGGTGCACGCCCGGCCTTTGCGCAGGATGTCTGTCCGGCGCCGGAAGGCATTACGCCTCCGGGTTCGGCCATCGCAACGGCCGAACAGGTGGAGAATGACCAGGCCACCCTGGCGCAGTTGGTGAGCGATTATTGGAATTACGCATTTCAAATCACGATCAGCGCTCCCCGGCTGTCGGCCGGGTACCTCGGATGTCTTTTGACGCACGAGGGCCCCTGGAATTACGGTTCCACCTACATTGCTACGATGACCCCCAGCGGCACCCTGGCTCTGCACGGGCAGGATGTGCTTTTGACGGGCGGAGTGGTTGACTCTACGATGCTTGAGGCGGTCAGTGCGGCGGCGGATATGTCGGCAACGGGCGGCGCTTCCGAGTTCGAGGGCGACGACTTCTACGCCCGGCCGTACTTTAATCCGGACGGCAGTGCAGGCATCCTGACCGCCGGCCTCGATATTCAGGAATCCCACGTCACGGAACCTGAGATCGATCCCGGCGATCCCCCCGCCGTACAGGCCCGCGACGTGATGGATCGCGAGAGCCTGAAGGCCTTCGTGAACGGAGCGGCGGACTATGCCCAGGCGCTCTATGAGGAAGAAGGCTATGATGCCGGTCTCAGAATCAAGCGGGTATTCCGGGATACGACCGGCTACTGGAGGTACGGTCCCACCTACCTCTTTATCATGGACGGCACGGGTTACACATATTTCCACGGGGCGTTTCCGGAGAAGTACGAGCTTCAGGCCCCCACGCAAACCCTCAGGGACGCCGTTACCGACGAGCTTATTCTTCCGCAGATTATCGAGGCGGCGGCGAGCAACCCCGAGGGAGGCTTCGTCGAATATCATTTCGACAACCCCGACGACGACACCGACAGCGCCGACATACCCAAGGTGACCTTCGCCCGCCAGTATGAGTTTACATTCACTCTGCCCAATGGTACTGAGGCAACCAATGAACTCATCCTGGGCGCCGGCATATACGAGGATGCCGTGGCGGCGTGCCGGAGGCCGGAGGGAATTCCGGAGATACCCGCGAGCAATGCAACGGCTCAACAGGTAGAGAACGGCGAGGCCACCCTTACGGAGTTCGTGACCGGTTTGTTGTTATACTCGCGGCAAATCCGGAATCACCCCCTTTCGAACGGTTACGCCGGATGTCTTTTGACGCATGAGGGGCCCTGGAAATACGGTTCCACGTACGTGGTTACCATGACGGCCACCGGTAGAGTGGGTCTGCACGGAGACAATGTGGTTTTGTCGGGCAGACTGCTCGACCCGGCTGTTCTCGAGCCGATCGCCGCAGCAGCGGCTTCGTCGCTACGTGGCGGCACGTTCGATGTGGGAGGCGACGACGGGTACGCCGGCCCTTACTTTAATCCCGACGGTAGCGCGGCCCTCGTGACGATCGGCCTCGATATTCAGGAATCCCATCTCGTGGACGAACCCTTCGACCCCGGCGAGGCCCCTGCCGTAACGGCCCGCGATGTGACGGACCGTGCAAGCCTGAAGGCTTTCGTGACCGGGGCAAAGGATTACTTGGGGAATATCAATACCACGGAAGGCTATGAAGGCCGCCTTAGAATAAAGAGGGCGCTCCGGGATACGACCACCGGGTACTGGAGACACGGCCCCGTCTACCTCTTTACGATGGAACGCACCGGCTACACGTTCTTTCATGGGGCGTTTCCGGAGAAGTACGAGTTTCAAACCCCCACGGAGACCCTCAGAGACGCCGTTACCAACGAGCTTATTCTGCCGCAGATTATCGCGGCGGCGGCCAGAAACGACGGAGAGGGAGACTTCGTCAGGTATCATTTCGACAACCCCGACGACGACACCGACAGCGCCGAAATACCCAAGGTGACCTACGCCCTGGAGAATGAATTTACAATCACCCTCCCCGATAATACCGAAAGAACCAATGTAGTCATCATTGGCGCCGGCATATATGGGGATGACATGACGTCGGTCGAGCCTTTGGACGGAGAAATTCCTGCGGCCTTCGCGCTGGAGCAGAATTATCCGAACCCGTTCAATCCCGCCACAACGATCGAGTTCTCCCTCGAGCGGGCGCAGGCGATCACGCTGACGGTCTATGACATGCTCGGCCGCGAGGTCCGGGTGCTGGCGGACGGTGTGCAGCCGGCGGGCCGCTACAGCATTTCGTTCGATGGAGCGGGTCTGGCCGGGGGTACGTACCTGTACGTGCTGCGTACCGGGCAGAACGTCTCGGTGAAGAAGATGACCTTGCTCAAATAATTTATTCCGGCGGGGCCGGCGCCTGCAAACCTTCCTTGTGGGCGCCGGACACCCCCTGCTGTGAGATATATCCTCCGGTCGCCGGAAGTATCTGATGGGAGAACGGGGTGGTCATCCGATCAGCTCCCGACCGGCCGGAGCCGGTCAAGCGGGGTGAAATCCGGACGGAACGTCCCCTGCTCGATGCGATACACGCGGTCGGCCCGCGGCAGGAACGCAGCCGAATGCGAGGCCACGATCGCAATGCAATCCTTGCGGTAGCGATCCAGCATATCCATGGCCTGCTGCGCCGTCGTGCTGTCCATGGCGGAAGTGGGCTCGTCGAGAAGGAGCACCTGCGGATCGCGCACCAGCGCCCGCGCCAGACCCACCAGTTGCTGCTGTCCACCGGAAAGCGCAGCGCCCCCTTCTCCCACAAGGGTCAGGTACCCGCCAGGCAACGTGTCGAAAAAGCCGGAGAGTCCGAGTTCCTCGCATTTCCGCATGGCTTCCTGCGGGTCGATTGCAAGACCCAGCCGGATGTTGTCGACCAGCGTGCCGCTGAATATCCGGACATTCTGAGGCACCACGCCAAGCATATCCCGCCATCCGGTCACGGAAAATTCGTTCCAGTCGCACCCGTTAACCAGCACCTCGCCGATTCGGGTTGTAATCCGCCTTTACTAGCTCCAACCAATGGGATACTACGTGGAAATTGGTGGTAGCTCAGCCAACCTCGCTTGGACATCAGTCAGTAAAACTGCATCCAATTCTTCTTCTATAACGGCCGTTGGTCTATAAGCCTGCTGACCGCTGAGAGACCCAGTGATTTCCTCAAGGGCCTTGCTCCAATCTCTATTGGCGACACGGATTGCTTTTCTGTATTCGCGTAAGGCAGCGACCACCTTCGCTGCGATTGCGTCCTGCTCTTCAATTGTGGGTACCGGGATGATTGTCTTTTTAACATCGCTGTCAAGAATAGCCGGATAACTTGAACCGGTGCTCCACTTTCGAAATTGCTCCAAAGTACTGGGGAGGCGCAATGCGTAATGAAGGTAAAACGGGTTGACATCATCATGTGCACGCACGATGGAAAAGGCCGTTGATGCAATTTGATCGTGTAGCTTCACGGGCACAACAGCAATAGCACCTCGTGTTGGCCGGCATGTAGAGACCACGAGATCAAACGCTCGCACTACTTTTCGTGCGCGGGATGGAGCTTCCGAGCCTTCGATGTCCTGTGGGTTTGTCACTACTCCGATAGCTACATCCACTGAAGAGATATCAATGTATCGGAATCCTTTGTCCGGTTCCCTTGTTGGATCACGTTTATCCTTAACTATATCTGCGACTTGATCAACGCGCCTTAGAAGACTCTTCGAAAATTTGAGGATGCCTTCGGGCGGCAGGTGGAAATCTATGTCCCAACGACCGGCACTCTGTAGCTCCTTAGAATTCTTAAGTAGAATCTTCATCTCCACCCCACCTGTGCATGGAATGCCGCAATGGCGGCTGGCACCTCGGTACCCGTCTTCGCTTTCCCGGTCGCTTCGTACCCAAGGTTCTCGATCTCACACAGGAACGCAGGTTGAGAATCGGTGGGCCTTTCGCCTTCCTTGAGCTTTTGAAAGACGCACAAGCATGTCTTGACCATTGCGCCGAACGGAGTAAATGCGTCCTCTGGAAAGAAGAAGATGGCCTTGATACTGGCAATTTCATGTACCCACTTCCGCACAAATAACGCTCTCTTGCCCTTCGTCAAATGCTCAGGCAACACAATCGCCAACCTTCCACCCGGCTTTAGAAATTGCAGGCTCCGCTCCAAACCTAGTATTTCAAGTGGCAGAGACTTCCTCTTGTGGCCCAAGTCGAAACGACCGAGCATCTCTATGACCTCTTGTTTCATGATGCTCCCAAACGGTGGGTTAGTAAGGACAATATCGAAGATTGCTGGATCTTGGTTGCCGTCATCGCGCAAAGCGATCACATCAGGGTAATTGTCAAAACTCAATAGAGCGTCTTGATTTCTGATATTTGTGTGGCCATCATCGTGCAGCATCATGTCTGTCATTGCAACACGCACCATCCGGTCAGATTTGTCAATCCCATGCAGATGGAAAAATTTGAATTCGTGCAACGCGTGCGGTGTAAGAGAATGACTTTGATTCTCCACCACGAACTTCAGCGCCTTGGTCAGAAAGTGTGCTGAGCCGCAGAACGGATCAAGAATGAGGTCTGTAGCCCGTGGCTGTACGATGCCTATTGCCAATTCTACGATGGGATCAGGCGTGAAGTATTGTCCCATTCCAGCCCGAATTGCGGGCCCGAGGATTTTCTGGAATGCCCTACCTTTTATGTCTGCCTTGCTATCAATGAGAGAAAATTCCTGCAAGCGCTCCACTACGCGATACAGAGCCACGTCTGACAAGCGCAGCTGATTCTTGAAAACTCCTCGCGATCTCTCGTAGCCCGGAATCCGCTTAGAATACACCTCGATATCAGTGTTCCGCGCCTCTTCGTAGAGCACCCGAATATTTGATGCGACTTCTGATGCGTTGCTGGCTCCAAATGTCTGAAATCGAAACGGAGTACCCTCAGCCTGTTTGGTAACATTACGTTCGTCGAATATCTTTGCGTAGATCACTTTGCAAATTTCGTCCAAGGCCTCATCGGCATGTAATCCATCCGCATCACGCGATGCACTGTGACAGTCAAATAAAACACGCTCGTAGTCGTTATCCAGCACCTTTAATCCAGTGCTTCGGCCCTCTCCAATATTATCGGGCAACTCGCGCACCAATTGCGCCCTAATCGACGGTTTCAGACCATAGGATGGTAAGTCAGGAATGTACTCAAAGTCATTGGGATCGACCTTCTTACGAATGGCCTTGACCCGTTCACCATCAGTCACCATGCCGATGGTCGCGGTATGTGTGGAGGCAAGATATGTTTCGAGCTGTCGCTCCGCTTCTGTGAACTCGCTGTCAGAAATTCCGCGACTCTTGGTTTCCACATATAGGAACGTGCGGTGATTCGCGTTTTTGATAGAAACATCAGCCTCTTTCTCAGTGGAGCCCATCTTTACAAGTTCCTCGACAACGATCCGCTCTCCGATCCAATGGACGGGATACCTGTATGCTTCAAGAAGTTGAGCCAGGACCCATTGGCGAATGAACTCCTCAATCTTGTACTCGGCACCGTCGTAGGTGCCGTGAATTTCGAAATATTCTTCGGCTCGACGCTTACCGTCCATCACATTGCCGTGGCCGGGAAACAGCCAGTCTTCAGGCAGAACCAGATAATAATTGCCTATCAAAGCCATTTCATGTCCCAGTTCTTATTGCCGCCACGCAGTGCCTCTAGGGACACCCATGCCCACACATGGGTGCTGAATGCGGTTTGGATAGCAAAAAGTATATAATCCCCTTCAACAACGGCAAGAAACCCTTCTATCGGCAAGCCGACAAAAGGGTTTCCGCAAGCGGCAGGCCCCGCAGGATAGCGCCATTGCGCAGTGCTTTCGCCTGTTACGATTAAGGCAGGGCGAACCTAATTGCATAATATCCATAAACCGTAGGGAAATTCCAATTTTTTTTGCAAACCCCAATCTTGTCACCGACGTATCTTGCCGCAGTCGAAACAGAACGGACCTGCGCCTTATCCATCACGCCGCGCATCTCCCTTAACCCTCCTCGTACGCACCCGCTACATACGTCATGCAATCGCTCACGCCGAACGTCATCGTCGAAGCCATCGAACCGGTGCTGCCCTTCTGGGTGGACCGCCTCGGATTCACCGTCACCGCCAAGGTCAACGAAGGGGATCGCCTCGGTTTCGTCATCCTGACGCACGGCCCGGTCGAGGTGATGTATCAGACCCTGGAGAGCGTCCGGAACGATGTGCCGGAACTGGTCGATATCCCCTTGCGGGGAAACGCGCTGTTCGTCAAGGTGGCGACCCTGGAGGAGCTCGACGCCATAGACGAAGCGCTGGCCGATGCGGACCGGGTCATTCCCCGCAGAAAGACCTTCTACGGAGCCGACGAAATTACCGTACGCGAGCCCGCCGGGAACGTGGTGACGTTCGCCCACTTCGCCGGGTCGTAAGACGGGCGCCGCCCGTTACCGGGCAAGATACGGGCGGACGACTTCCGCCCAGATGGCGTAGCCCGCTGCGTTCAGGTGCAGCCCGTCGTCCACGAAAATGTCCGGCAACGGCTCGCCGTCCTCGCCCAGCATCGGGGTGAAGATATCAATATAGTCGAGGTGGTCGCGGGCAGCGGCATACTCCTCGATAAGCCCGTTGGCTTTTCGCATCTCGTCCATGAGAGACCGGCGGGCCAGACTCGGCTTGATGGCGATGAATGCGATGCGGGTATCCGACAACTGATCGTGCACCAGGGAAACGAACTGCTGATAATCCGCAAAGACCTGTTCGGCGGTCTTGCCGGCAGCTACATCGTTGTCTCCTTCGTAGACCAGGATAAGCCTCGGGGCGTACGGCGTAACGATCCGGTCTGCAAAGTGGATCAGGTCCGACATCTGCGAGCCTCCGAACCCCCGGTTGATGACCCGGGCATCGGGAAAATCTTCCGCCAGCGTGCTCCACAGGCGAATGGACGAACTGCCTGCAAAGAGGATGGCGCCCTCAGGCGGCGGATTCGTCTCGTCCATCTGCTCGAAGGCCTGTATGGCCTCCTCCCATTGCTCCTGCGCGAGAGCCGGCTGCAATGCTGAGAAAAGCATCAGGATACCGGCAAGAAGAGCCGGATACAGGGGGGCTTTGATATGCTTCATGGCTGCACGCTTCATATTATTACGGAATAATAAGTTATGGGCTTATGTCGGACATCTGTTCAAAGAACACCCTCCAGTTACTCTTTTCCATGCCGGTCATGCCTAAATACTCCCGGAGCATTCGCATAAAGTGTTTGCGTGTATGCGGGGAAGGGTTTCTGTCGAACTTGTCAAATGATGATTTCAACTCTACCGCTTCCCCAAATCCCTGATCTTCTGCCCGATAGAGCCATTTTTTCCCTTCCTCGTAGTCCGTATCGTCAAGGAGTATGAGCCACTTGAGAAATAGCATCATGCTCAATGTGAATTGTGCCCCCGGATGATTCTGTTCATCTGCTACGCGGCGGAAGCATTCCATTGCCTTGGGGAAGTCTTGTGGGAAGCCCCCAAGCCCCCTTTCATACATTTTGCCACGCCTGTAATCGTCTAATTCAGAGCCCTTCATCGTTTTGTCTCCATACTATTATATAAGGAGTGTATTCTAACAGGGCATCCGGGTTTCAAGTGATAGTGTCAGCCATTCCTATCTGATCGGGTTTTCCCTACCCGAACAATTCCCCCTGTGCTTCCGGCGCCTGACCCTGTTCGAGGGCGAGCAGGAAGCGTTTCCGCTCCAGGCCGCCTGCATAGCCGGTCAGCGAGCCGTTTGCGCCGATCACCCGGTGGCACGGTACGACGATGGAGACCGGGTTGCGCCCGTTGGCGGCGCCTACCGCTCGCACCGCGTCGGGTTTGCCGAGCGATTTCGCCAATTCCCCGTAGGATTGCACGGCTCCGTACGGTATGGCGCGGAGCGCCTCCCATACGCTTCGCTGGAATGGCGTTCCGCGCAGGGCAAGCGGCAGGTCGAAATCCCGGCGCGCTCCGGCGAACCACTCGCTGAGTTCCCGTGCCAGTTGCTCCGCCAGCGGGTCCATGCCAGGGGCGCCGTTTTCCGACTCGCCGCCGCAGGAAACAGGCAGGTCCAGCCGCTGCGCGAGCCTCGTCAGATATTCGCAAAGGGAATCGGTTTCCCGGAGCGTTTCTTCGGGGGGGAACGTCAACAGGCACAGCCTGCCGGCCGTGCCGGAGCCCCCGGTGCATCCGGCCAGCACGGGTCCGAGCGGCGTATCCAGAAACCACAGGCGCATCGATTCCGGCGCATTCCGGTGCGCGCCCGAAGGGGATCCGTTCCCGGAAGAAGCGTATCCGGCGCGCCGATTGACGGCCTCGAGCAATTTCCCGTTCAGCACGGCGGCCGCAGGGATTTCCCGATTCGTTTCCCGGTGGATTCCCATGCAAGAATTGTCTATCGTTATGCTTCTGTAGTGCGCCTGATCGCGCAACATCACATACTGTCCATGCGGCCTCAATGTTCACCTCTTCCTGTGCTTCGCTGATGTTCCGTCCCGTTTGCCGTTTTTACCTGTTTGCCCCGGTGCTTGTCCTGTTGTTTTTTAGCGCGTTTTCCGCGTGCAGTCCCGCGCAAAGCACCGGCGAACGGGCCATTGCCCCCCCGGATACGCTGCCCTTCGTTTTTGCGTCCGAACCCGCCGTCGAACTGGATCCCGCCGAAGCCGCGAACAAGGCTCGGGAGACGGAAGCCGCCCTCGAGGCATCCGCGGCGCCCGGCCTGGTTCTTTCCATGTACGCCACCGAGGATCTGATCCAGGATCCTGTGGCCATCGATGTGGCGAACACCGGCGAAATGCTTGTTACCAGATCGAGCCGGACCATGGGTCTGCTGGACATACGGCAGCACCCGGATTGGCGGCTCGACGCGCTTGCAATGAAGACGACCCATGACTTTGAAGCGTTTATGAGAGAGGTCATGGCGCCGGAGTTGAGCGACGAGAACGGATGGATACCCGATCTCAACGAAGACGGGTCGCGGGACTGGCGCGATCTGACGGTGGTCAAGGAGCGGCTTTATCGCATCGAGGATACCGACGGCGATGGCGTAGCCGACCAGGCGCACACGGTCGTCGCCGGTTTCAATACGCTGGTTTCGGATATTCTGGGAGGGCTGCTGGTGCACGAAGAAGATATCTATTTGTCCGCGGCGCCGGGCGTGTACCGGCTGGAAGATGTACTGGGAAATGCCGCGCCGGACGCCTCGGACGTAACCACCCTGAGTTGGGGATACAATGTCCACCCCGGATTTTCCGGACATGGCGTGTCCGGTATCACCGTAGGGCCGGAAGGACGCATTTACTGGGGCGTCGGCGATATGGGGTTGAGCCTTGTCTCCCAAGAAGGGGAATCTATCCATTATCCCCAGGAGGGCGCGATTCTCCGGGCTTTTCCCGATGGCTCCAGGCTGGAACTGTTCGCCCGCGGACTGCGCAATACGCATGAGTTTGCGTTCGACGCCCACGGCAACCTGATCAGCGTGGACAACGACGGGGATCATCCGAACGAGAGCGAGCGGCTCGTATACCTCGTAGAGGGGTCCGACAGCGGTTGGCGAACGCACTGGCAATTCGGCAAATACCACGAGGAAACGAACAACCCCTATAAGCCCTGGATGGACGAGGGGTTGTATCTGCCGCACTTCGAAGGGCAGGCGGCCTTTATTACTCCCCCGATCATGAATTACCATGACGGCCCGACGGGGATCGTGTACAACCCCGGCACCGCCCTGAACGAAGCCTGGAACGGCCGGTTTTTCATGTCCGAGTACACCGGTTCCGCCTTCACTTCGGATATTCATGCGTTTCGTCTTGCGCCCAGAGGGGCAGGGTTCGAACTGGCGGAAGAAGATGTGGCCGTGAAGAGCGTACTCGGCGTGGGGTTGGCGTTCGGCCCGGACGGCGCGCTGTACTTTGCCGACTGGATCGACGGATGGCGCACCAAGGGAGCCGGGCGCGTATGGAAACTCGACGCCGCCGAGCCGGATGAAGCGGTGCGCAGCGAGGTGCGCGCGCAACTGGCCGCGGATTTTGGAGAGGTAGAGGCGGAGGCGCTCTACGATCTGCTGCATAGCCCGGACATGCGGGTGCGGCAGAAGGCGCAGTTCGAACTGGCGCGCCGGGGGGATGCGGAAACGTTTCTGCGAGCCGTTCGGCAGACCGAAACGGCCTATGCCCGCATTCATGGCGTCTGGGGGATCTGGCAACTGGCCTTGCGGGATGTGGAGCAGGCCGCGCCGTTGGTCGCCTTGCTGGAAGATGCGGACCCCGAGATGCGCGCGCAGGCCGCCAAGGTCCTTGGAGACGTGCGCTATGCGGCGGCAGGCGAAGCGCTCGCGCCCCTTCTTGCCGACGATTCCGACCGGGTCCGCTTCTTTGCGGCGGAGGCCCTCGGGCGCATTGCATACCACCCCGCGCTGGACGGGCTGGTGACCATGCTTGCCGAGGCTGGGGGCGAGGACGTATATCTGCGCCACGCCGGTTCGCTGGCTCTGGGGCGGCTTGGCGATGCGGAGGCGCTCATGGCGCTTACCGGGCATGCCTCCGAGGCAGTACGAACGGGGGCCGTGCTTGCGCTGCGGCGCATGCAGCACGAAGGGGTTTCGGCCTTTCTTGCCGACGCCGACGAATTCGTGGTTACGGAGGCAGCCCGCGCTATCAACGACGACGGGGGCATTCCGGAGGCTCTGCCTTCTCTGGCCGCCCTGCTGGATGTCACTTCTTTTGAGAACGAGTCTCTGTTGCGCCGGGCGATCAGCGCCAACCTGCGGGTGGGCGGCGATGCCGATGCCGGTCGTCTGGCGGCCTATGCAGCGCGGGCCGATGCGCCCGCGGCAATGCGTGCGGAAGCTATTGCCGCGCTGGGCGTGTGGGCGGAGCCCTCCACGCTCGATCGGGTAGACGGCGCATATCTGGGGCCGGTACACCGCGCCGGGACGGCGGCGCAGGAAGCGGTCGCGCCCCTCGCAGAAATACTGTTGGCCGATGAGGAGGCGGCGGTGCGCGAAGCGGCCGCCGGTGCGGTCGCCCGCCTGCATATCGACGGCGCCGGCGCCCACCTTGCGGATCGGCTGCGCATGGACGACTCGGAGGAAGTCCGCGCAGCAGCCTTGCAGGCGCTGCTCGACATACCGGAAGCGGATCATGCGGGCGCCGTGCGGCAGGCGCTCGCGGATGAGAGCGCCGACGTGCGCATGCTTGCGCTCGAATTGGTCACGGAAACCGATTTGAGCAATGACGAAGTGGCGTCCGTGCTCGGCGAAGCACTGCATCAGGGTAGTGTGCCGGAGCAGCAGAGTGCGCTGACTACGCTGAGCGCATTGCCCTCTCCGCAGACGACCGAAGTCCTGGGCGAATTGCTGGATCGCCTCGAGAACGGAGAAGCCGCGCTGGAAATCCACCTGGATATTCTGGAAGCGGTGGAGGCGGCCGGTTCCGATGCCCTGAAAACCCGGGTAGAAGCCTGGCGGGCAGCGAATCCGCCGTTTGCCGCGGCGCTCTACGGCGGCAACCGGAGGCGTGGCGTGAGGATTTTTCTGGAGAACTCCGCGGGAGAGTGTACCCGCTGTCATCGTCTCAACGGAGAGGACGGCGTAGGGCCGTCTCTTTTGGGAATCGGGTCGCTGCTGGACCGGATGCAGTTGCTTGAATCCCTGGTGGATCCCGCGGCTCGCATCGCGCCGGGTTTTGGCGCGGAAGGCGGTCCTTCCGCGATGCCCGACATGTCCGTCCTGCTTTCGGAGAGAGAAATCCGGGATCTCGTGGAGTTTATGGCTTCGATACGGGGCTCCGGGCGGACCGGAGGGGATGGGTAAGGTACCTTGGCTCTGCGGGATTTTGGATATTGTATTTTTGAAAAAAAGACGAAGGGTTGGGTGTAATCAAAGCCTTACCGTATCCTGCATAGAACAGAAAGGCGATTGCAAGCAAGCCTTGCCGGACTGCGTGAAATCATCGAATGTCCCCAAGAGCTTGTAATCATTCAGCTGTTCAACCTAAAACCTGTGTAATTCACATACACCAGCATAACTATACGAGCCATGACAAACGAATGGGAAGACTTCAAGGCTGCATTCTCCCAGACAGCGGGTTACCTGAAGATAGGAGAAGTTCTAATACACGAAGGCCTTACTCAGGAGAAATATAAGGATTTGCACACACGACTGCGGAGTGATCATGGAGACAATCTAGACATAATGGCGCCCGAACAAAAGGATGATACTGATACCTGGGTACTGAAAGTTCGTGGACATCGGGTAGAGCTATAGCAATGGGGAGATTGCGGAAAAAATTCCTCGGCACTGTACTCCATCACTTGACATGCTAGCTATAGGGTAGGGCGAGCCGCCGATCTAGGCAGAGCCCCGCATTACCACACGTTCAAGCACCGGGCACATTGTACCACAGTCGAGAAGCGGGTACGATCATTTCGACAACTTGTAATTGCTGTGCAATGCCTGGACCCACATGAAAGGCCGCCGGTTGCAGGAACTGGATTGCGAGCGATTCTAGGCCAGCCAATTTCGGCAAGTCTCATCATCTAACTCCCACCGGTTTCTGTCACTAGTTCGAAAATAAACGTTCTCTCCTCGTTCTAAAAAAGAACAAAGCACTGGGAGAAGAGAAGGGATTATTCGGGTAAGGGGGAACCCGCTTGAAACAGAGGGCTTCAAAAAATTTCGATGTAAGCCCACACTCCATCAGAGTATATGACATGGTGAAATCAAATCTTATGTGTCGTCGCAGAACTTCCCGACTTGTCAAGGCAAACCACTAAGGGAAAACGGTAACCCAATCATGGACAGCTTCCCGTACACTTCTCTTCTGGGCCGAAGCAAAACTGAAAGACGATGGCCAACGGCTATTGACCTTTTCTCGGGATCGGGCGCAGCATCGGCAGCTTTGAAACGAGCTCATTTCCGCGTTCTTGCTGCGGTCGACAATGACCCCGTTGCGTGTGCTACATACAGGTTGAATCATCCCCGTGTACCTATTTATGAAACGGATATCCGGAATCTCGCACCGTCAACTCTCAGGAATGAATGTTTGGCTAATACTTCCTTAGATTTGATGATTGTATGTGCGCCTTGTCAGCCGTTTAGCAACCAAAATAGAAACAGAAAAGGAGATCGTCGCTCTCGACTCCTGATTGAAGCAGCGCGATTCGTCTCCGAGTTGAAACCAAAGGTATTGTTCGTGGAAAATGTTCCTGGCCTCGCGGCTGATGTGAATGCCAATCTGCTAACCGAGTTTCGCGAAGCCTGCGGCCCAGCGTATCAATTCAGTCAACCATTACACGTTAATGCCGCTGACTATGGCGTTCCCCAGAGACGGCTTCGATGCTTGTTGATGGCGACAAAAAACGGACCAGTCCCCTCATTACCACCTCCAACCACCCCACCTGACAAGCGTCGAACCGTACGCGATGCTATTTTTAACCTCAGGCGCCTCTCATCGGGGGAGGTAGATCCAGACGATCCACTTCACCGGGCCCGAAACCATCGGCTTATCGCACTCCGCCGATTGCAAGAAATCCCGCAAAACGGTGGAAGCCGGAAAGATTTGCCAAAGTCATTGACTTTGAAATGCCATCGTTCTGCGAATTGCTATCCAGATGTTTATGGGCGTATGAGATGGGACACCGTAGCTCCTACCTTGACTACCGGATGCACCGACGTTACACGCGGAAGGTTTGCTCATCCGGAGGATGACCGGGCACTTACACCTAGGGAAGCTGCTTTGCTACAAACGTTTCCGTCTGACTATGCGTTCGCAGGATCGCCCCAAATGGTGGCCACGCAAATTGGTAACGCCATTCCCTTCGAACTAGTACGAGCCCTAGCCCCAACATTCCGCGAAGCCATCCGGCAGCATGGATGACTCTTTCTCCGACAACAAGTCAGCAAGCCGCGATCGATCACGATAGCGGAAACCTTCTTATCCTTGCCTGTGCCGGTAGCGGGAAGACCGAAACGCTCGCGCATCGGATTGCCAAGATGGTAAAGGATGGCGTACGCCGCGAATCAATCGTCGCCTTCACTTTTACCAATCATGCAGGCGCCGAGCTAAAGCATCGGGTCAGACAACGGCTTGAGACTATGCTGCCCTCTGAGCCCTCTCTCGGGGACATGTATGTTGGAACGATCCATTCATACTGTCTAAAAGTTTTACGAGAGCGAAAAGAGGATTTTCGTCGCTTTGAAGTAATGGATGAGACCCGCCAAGCAGCCCTTTTGGCTTCCAATTTTTATCGCTTTGAAGACTCTGGCAGGGGAATTGGACTTGAGAAACTTCTCTCTCGTACGCGAATGAAGACGTTTGGCGATACACTGCATACATTCATGAATACGCTGAATGTTCTGCATCAGCAAAGGCTCGACCTCCGAAACATCGAAGATAATGTGCTTGCTAAGACGGTAGAAAATTATCGAGAGATTGTATACGGATATCCAAACTATTTTCTGGACTTCAACCAAATCATTGATGACTTGATCGATTTTCTTGAAAAAAATAAAGATCAGTTGATGAAGCTTCGTTCGGATCTGTCTCATCTTTTTGTCGACGAATATCAGGATGTGGATGATCGCCAAGAGAGACTTATTGACCTGCTCACCGATAGCGGCTGTGGTCCCCACTTGACTGTAGTAGGTGACGATGATCAAGCTCTCTACGGGTTTCGTGGAGCAAGGGTAGAAAATATGTTGGGGTTTGAAGACCGATATCCTAATGTCACGACCGTTCAATTGACAGAGAATTTTCGGTCCACCCACGCGATCGTTGAGATTGCCGATGAGGCTGTCAGAAAAATTTCTCATCGCATCCCAAAGGAGCCAGTTGCACGTGTATTTGTGCCTGATGGTTCGCCAAAAGAACACCTCGCAGATCCAGGTGATGTGCAATTACAGCGCTTCACAACGGAAGCTGACGAAGCAGCGTGGGTCGCGAAAAGGATTGAGGAATTGCGTGGGACTGTATTCAAGGAAAAAAATGGAGAAGAACGAGGCCTAGATTACGGTGACATGGCGATTCTTCTGCGAAGTGTTCGGGGAGCTGGAACGGACTTTTCGAAAGCGCTCCGCGATCATGGTATACCTGTCGTTGTCAGTGGTACGGGCGGTCTCTTTGACAACGATGAAGTTCGGCTTATTCAGGCAAGTTTTTCTCTGCTGGCAAAGTCAGATTTCTATCTACCAGGGAAAGACGGAAAAATGCAGCTAATAAACACAGTCGGAACCCGCGAATTCATACGAAAAAAGATCGCCGATCTAAGGCATAGCAACCACTTTGGAGATAGTGCCAACTCCACCCATTATCTATCTTGGATCGACAAGATGCGGGCTGATCTCGACCAGAGGAGATTATCGAGAGATGAACGCGATGTTCATAAGGGATCTAGGATATATCCGCAGGCACTATTTCAGAAAATGCTTCAAGAACTCGGAATCCTTGAAGACAACTGGCCTAACGATATCATGTTTAATATGGGTGCTTTCAGCAACCTATTAACACAGTTCGAGTCGGTACATCAGTGGATCACTCCGGCTCGATTGAAAAGTCTGTGTGTTTTTCTTTCGATCTGGGGTGCACGTCACGTAGATGAAGGAGGTATTAGTGAGGTCGCATCACTTAACTCTGTGAAGATAATGACGGTGCATGCCTCCAAAGGATTGGAGTGGCCGGTTGTGTTCCTCCCGAGAATCTCGTCGCATGTGTTCCCTAGTAGCCGACGCAATCAACCTCTCAATACGTTTCTTCCAGAAAACTCTTTCAATTCTGATACTTATGTCGGTGGCGACGACGCTGAACGGCGCCTATGGTATGTTGGACTCACACGTTGTGCAAAGTTCCTGAATGTGTCAACTTTAGACCGCTCTCGTAAAAGGCCAACCGCCTACTTCAAGGAAATCGCACATGACTGTGTTTCAAGAAATGGAACCGACTCTACACCACGTAGAAAGACTAGTCCACAACCTCCTGCTTACGCTGACATGCTTCAGACCACCTATTCTGATTTGGCAACATTTCGACGATGTGAGCGAGAATATCAATTACGCACATTGATGAACTTTAGTCCAGGCGTTGGAGAACAATTTGGCTATGGCCAACAGATACATAACATCCTCGCCGAGATACACCAGAAGGCCATCGACGGGACACCTATCGATGCATCCGAGATTGAAGAGCTTGTAAAAACAAGGTTTCATTTGCGTTACACCCGGGGAGATCCGTTTAAAGCCATGCAAGAAGCTGCAATTTGCAGCCTGACACGGTATGTTGAAGAATTTGGCGACAAGATTATGGATTCTCGTGCTGCAGAGAAGTCATTCGAATTACTCGTCCCAGATTCCGATGCACTGATTTCTGGCGTCGTTGATCTTCTTGAGCGGCGGGATGCTTTAGATGTACCTCCATCCCAACGAGAGATTGTCGGTCTCGTCGAGTTCAAAGCGACGCGCATCAAATCGTTAAAGGATTATGAAAAAATTCATGAACGAGTGCAGGACCAAATACAACTCTATGCTTTAGGCGTTCGATATGCTTTCTCTCAAGACCCCCAACAAGCAGATATACACATCATTTCACACGCGGAATTTCCAGAAGAACTCGAACAACAGGGGGTTAAGGCTAGAATACCGATAGATGTCACCCCTCCTACCCTTAGAAAAGCACAAGAAAAGGTCAAGACAACTATTGAAGACATCAAGAAAGGAATCACCAACAGCAATTTCCCGAAAACAGGTGTTGCAGAGGGGCAATGTAAGGAGTGCGACTTTCGTGTTTTCTGCTCTGGTTATCGTGAGTTCATATCAAATTCCAGGAATGTAACCAAGACATCCACTCCAGAAGAAGATCGCAAGGAAGAAATGGATCAACTTATTGAGGAAACTTATGCCCGGTCGTCGTCTGAGTAATAGCGAGAAAAATCTCCTCGATTTCTGGCAACAACCTCCGTCAGACTTTTCCCAAACTTTGCTGAAAGCAATAACGATCGACGGACCACCTAAGTTGCGTGGAATCGAGAAGTTGCGAATCGAATTTGACTATCCAATCACTGCAATATGCGGACGGAACGGTGTCGGGAAAAGTACAATCCTATCACTGGCTGCACTGTCAGCAAAGCGTCCGAAAGACTGGCGGGTTGCTCCATGGCCAACTTCACCAAGGCGTAAACAATCATCTCTTATGAACTACCATTGGAGCGATTTCTTTTTTCGACATCATAGTGCTCCTTCATATACTGATTTTAAGGTCAGGTTTGATTACAGCATAGCAGGCAACGAAATTGAGATCGAACGTCTTCGAACAGAGAAGTATCGCTGGCGGACAAATCCAGACTATGGCCGGTCAAAACAACCTCGATTTCCAAAACGATCAATCGAGTTTGTATCACTGTCTCGCATTCTTCCCCCCAGTGAATTACGCGACGCACGGAATGCGTTTGGCACCAAAAAAGAATCAAGCACCGAATCCCTTAGTGAAGATATATTGGAAAACCTTTCCTGGATTTTGGACCGTCCATACACAACGGTCGATGTACACGAAACCAATAAAGTCAGGCTAGCAAGATGCAACGCAGGTGCCGATTATAGTGGTTTTGATATGGGCGCTGGGGAAAATGCGGCAATCGCCATCCTTTCGGCTTTGGGGCGGTTGCCGAACGCGGGTTTACTTCTCATCGAAGAAATTGAGCATGGGTTTCACCCTGAAGCACAAAAGAGGCTAATCAATGCCCTGACAAAGATTGTCAAGAAGACAAAACAACAAATAATATTCACCACACATTCGGAACATATTATCGATGCCCTTCCCAGAGAAGCTCGAGTTCTAGTGAATAAAGTGAATGATGACCACAAAGTGTTGCAATCTCCGACCACACGGTTAGCAATGTCAAATATGATCGGTACAACCCAAGAAGAGGCAACGATCTATGTGGAAGACGACTTTGCCGAGACTCTCGTGTCTAACTGCTTACCGTTGGCTCTTAGATCGAGAGTCCGTATCGTAGCCATAGGTGATGCCTCTAAGGTTGCCAGCCAAATGGGAGCCCATATTCGAGGTGGTTATCTGGGACAGGCAAGGTGCATCTTCGACGGAGACTGCCAAGGCGCAGAGATAAATAAATGGATGAATAGAGAAGATCTTAAGGGAACTCCAAAAAAGTATTATAGCCAACTTCCTGGAGACGATCTGCCCCCGGAACGCTGGATCGTTCGGGAACTTGAGAAACAACCTTATATAGGCAAATTCGCCACTCAGATCGGGAGCAACGAGTCGGACACCCTCCACAAAGTTAAACAGGTGCAAAACTTACCGGATCATCATGGTATACCATACCAACTTTCGAAAAGCCTAAATCTTCCCGAAAGGGACATAACGTATGCAATGATAACTGCACTTGCACTAGAGCATCCGGCTCTCGAAGAAATTCGCTGCACAGTCAAAGAAATGCTCAAATAGATATCCGCCCCCTTAACAGGCAAAAAATCCGATACATTATTTGCGATAACATGGTTTCGTAAAAGAACTATCCAAGAAGCATTCAGGTCGTCGGCGCAGGCACCGAAGTGTTTCTGGCAGGTGGTGACTTGGAGCCGAACTATATCAAGAATGACAAGGCCCACAAACTCAGCATTTCCGTCTACCGCACCGCTGTCTTATGGAAATATATCACCGCCCCTACCCTCCCCTATTCCGTAATCGCCCGGTCCAGTTCCTCCATCACCTCGCCGTACTGCGCCCAGTCGCCGGATTCGAACGCTTCACGCAATTGGCTCCACAGCGCGCGCACACGCTCCAGATCGTCCGCCGACACCACCACCGGAGCGGCTTCCACAGCCCCTTCGGAATCCGGCGCAACCTCTTCCGGCGCAACCGCCGCAGGAGCAGCCCCCTCCCCAAATATCTCGGCCAGCGACTCGTCCAGGGTCGGCTCCATGGCGATATCGTCCCCGAACGCCACGATGACCCGCTGCAACTGCGGAATGTCCACGCCTTCGGCCAGCAGAAACACCGGCTCGACGTACAGGAACGAATTCTCGATGGGAATAACCATGAGATTGCCCCGGATCACCCGCGAGCCGCGCTGATCCCACAACGCCAGTTGCTGGGAGATTTCCGGGTCCTGGTCGATACGGGCCTCGATCTGAGCCGGTCCGTAGATAAGGCGCTGTTTAGGCAGCTTGTACACGACCAGACGCCCATACTCTTCCGGATCGGACTTCGCCGCCATCCATGAGATCATATTGTCCCTGTTTTCGGGCGTGAGCGGGCTGATCAGCATGAACTCCAGCACGCCGCGGGCGCCTTCCGCCGCGTCGTCCGGCTCCGCGGGAAGCCGGGCCAGCACATAGTACGGCTCCATGATGAGCTGCTGGCCCCCGTACTTCTCGAACGGCCGCGTCCACAGGTCTTCGTTGTTGTAGAACACCTGCGGGTTCGTCATGTGATAGCGATTGAACCGTTCGAGCTGTATTTCGAAAAGGTCCTGCGGATAGCGGAAATGGCGCTCGAGTTCCGGAGGAATATCTTCGCGCGCCTTGAACAGATTCGGAAAAATGGACCGGTACACCTGCAATACGGGGTCCTGGTCGTCCACGATATAGTAATCGACCGTGCCCTCGAAGGCGTCCACCATAATCTTTACCGAATTCCGGATATAATTGAAATTTCGGAACGGTTGGGAATACGGGAAATTCCGCGAGGTCGTGTAGGCGTCCTGCACCCAGTACAGCCGCCCGCTACCGAGGACGAGATACGGGTCGCGGTCCAGTTCCAGAAACGGCGTAATCCGCTCGATGCGCTCCTGTACGCTTCGCCAGATCTGCAATCTGCTCCCGGAATGAATGTAGTCCGAAAGAAGAATGTTTATATCGCTGAGTTCCCAGGCATACAACAGGCGATGGAACAGGGTGCGAATGGGCAGCCCGCCCTGTCCTTCGTACGAATTGTATACGTTCTCGTCGCCGCTGGGGTAATGCAGTTCCTGAATTCCCGTATTGACGATGTAGTAGCCGCCGGTTTCTTCCTCTCCGTAATAAATGGCCGGATTTTCGACGGTCAACTCCTCGTACCCGTAATCCGGCGGCAAATCCTTGACGACCAGGATCGGCTCGCCCTGGCTGTTCATTTCCGTAACGGGGCTCAGAGCCACGCCGTACCCGTGCGTGAACTGCAGGCGGCGATTCACCCAGTTGTTCGCCTGCCCCGGCAGCTCCGTCGATATCTCGCGGGCCGACACCATGACCTGCTTTACATCGCCGCCGTATTCGTACCGGTCGTTGTCTACGGAGAAAAATTCGTAGTACGTGCGGATTTCCTGGAGCTGCTTGTAGGTCTGGATCAGCAACCGGGGATCCCAGAGCCGGATGTTGTCCACGGCGTCCCGGTTTGTTTGAATATCCCCGATCCTGAGCGTGTCGTCAGCCTCGTACTCGATCTCCGTGACTTCATGGAGGTTATAGGCCAGCCGGGTCATGGCGATGTTGTGCTCCAGGTACGGCGTCTCCAGTTCGAGTTCGTTCGGTTCTACAAGAAACTGCTGCACCAGACCGGGAAGCACCATGCGACCCAGCACCCAAGCAAGCACGGCTACGCCGACCGCGGCTCCCATCATCCTGCGGCTGACAGCCCGCCTTGTGCTCACGACAAGGAACACGGCAAGCAACGCCACAGTGACCAGCGCAATCCACAGCGCGGGCAGCACGATCTTCACATCGGTGAATCCCGCTCCGAAGACAATCCCCTGCGAGGAAAAGAGAATTTCGTAGCGGTCCAGAAAGAGACCGAACGCGAGCAACAGCAACCAGAGCGCGGCATTCAGTTTGAGGTGCGTGCGGACATTCTTCCGGCCATGGAATCCCCGGCGTATGCCTTCGAACCTCATGAGACGCAGCGTGGAGTAGATGCCCAGCAGAAAAAGCAGCGTAACGAAAACAAGCAGCGCAAAGGACGTTTGTATCATCTCCCAGAAAGGGAGCTGGAACATGTAAAAACCGATATCCTTGCCGAAAATGGGGTCGGTCTGTCCAAAGGGCTCATTCCACAAAAACCGGAGCGATTCGTCCCATCCGAGGTAAAAGGTGAGGGCGAACAGCAGGGCAAAAAACAACGCCACGCCGGTCAGCACCTTCTTCACGCGACCGTATTGTTTCGGCTCGCCGAGATTCAGTTCGATGTCCTGGAGCGGCGTGCCGGCGAAGGTCGCCCAACGCAGTTCCCGGGCCAGCATCCGCGCATTGACGATCAGGAAAACGCCGGCAATCAAAAACGCCAGGATACCGAGACTCAACTTCGCGAGTTTGAGCGTCCAGAAAACGCCCTCGTACCCTACCTGGCGCATCCACAGCCATTCGAAAATGGCCGTGGAAGAAAGGCTCAGTACGATGAGCGGAATGATGATATAAAGAAGAATGCGCAGACGTCGCGGCATAGGATCACGGAGTCGATGAGGGCCCGTATCTTTCGAGGAGCGTGGGGAATCTTACCGCCTTGCCGGGCCATTCTGTTTATATTGCACAAATACCCCCTGGAATTATACGATGAACGCGGTCAATTTGTTAGGTCCTGTACAAAAATTGACATTGCGGTCTCCGGGCGAATGGTTCTTACGAACGGCATTCCCGGCACAGATCCCGCTGTTCCTGCTCGCTTTCGGAACCGCTTCCGCACAGGACGCAGCGCCGGTCGTGAACGAATTCATGGCGTCGAACTCGGCGACGCTGTACGACGAGGACGAGGAGACCTCGGACTGGATCGAACTGTATAACCCGACCGGACAGGCGATCGATCTCGGCGGATGGGCGCTCACCGACAACGAGGAGCAACCCGACAAGTGGGTGTTTTCGGCGAAAACGCTCGACGCCGGCGAATACTTCGTCGTGTTCGCTTCCGGAAAGGACCGGCAACCGGAAGCAGGCGTGTGGAACAGCGTGGTGCGGCGCGGCGACCTGTTCCGCTATTTTCCGGGCACGGAGCAGCCCCCCGCCAGCTGGAACGAGCCGGGGTTCGACGCAAGCGAGTGGGACGAGGGAATGAGCGCGCTCGGATACGAACGGAGTGACGGGGGCGCGGACATTCAGACAGAGGTGGACATCGAAAATCTGCTCTCCCTGTACGCACGCATCGAATTCACGGTGGACAACCCCGACAATGTACTTCAGGCCGTGTTGCACATGGACTACGACGACGGGTTCGTGGCGTACCTGAACGGCCAGGAAATCGCCCGCAGCTTCATGAATGCGGGCGTTCCTTCCTTCGATACCCCGGCTTCGGGCCTGCACGAGGCCATGATCTACCAGGGCGGTGAGCCAGAACCGTTCGGCATATCGAATCCGCAGGACCTGCTCAGGGCAGGCGCAAACGTGCTGGCCGTCGAGGTACACAATGCCAACGCCACCTCTTCGGACCTTACGCTCATCCCCTTCCTTTCCCTGCAAACGGAAACGCGACCGGCGGCGTACCGGGGACCGGCCCCGGAAATCACGTTCGCTTCCCGGACCGAGTTTCACACCAACTTCCGCCTTGCCCGCGGCGGCGAATACCTTGCGCTCATCGACCCGGACGGACAACCCGTATCCGAGTTTACGCCGGAATATCCGGAGCAACGTCCCGACGTTTCCTACGGGCTGATCGACGGGGGCTATACCTGGTTCGACCTGCCCACGCCGGGCGGACCCAACGTACCGGGCATGAGCGATGTCCTCGCGCCGCCCACGTTCAGCACGTCGGGCGCTATTCTCGACGAACCGTTCTCGCTGTACCTGTTTCCCGAAACGCCCGGCAGCATCGTCCGCTATACGCTGGACAATTCGGACCCCTCGGAAGGAAACGGGACGCCCTATACCGAACCGCTCTACATAGACGAAACGACCGTGGTGCGCGCCGCCGCCTTCATGGAGGGCGTGGCGCCCTCGGCCAGCGTGACGCGCACGTATATCTTCCCGGCGGACGTGATCCGGCAAACGCCGGGCAACATGCGGGCAAAAGGCTGGCCTTCGTTCTGGGGCGGCAACGATGTGGATATGGGCATGGACCCGAATGTCGTCGAAGGACAGGAAAACGACGTGATGGCGGCGCTGACGGCCGCTCCCTCCTTCTCCATCGTCCTCCCGTTCGATTCCCTCTTTCACGGCGCACGGGGGATATACTCGAACGCGCTCAACTATGGACGGGACTGGGAGCGCCCCGCCTCCCTCGAACTCATCTATCCTCCGGACTTCCCGCCGGAAACCGGTCCCCGCGCCCGGCACGGCGGGCGGGACGGATTCGCGGTCAATGCAGGCGTGCGCATCCGCGGAGGATGGAGCCGCAACGACGAGAACCCCAAGCATGCCTTTCGCCTGTATTTCCGGGGCGAATACGGGCCGAGCACCCTTTCCTACGCGCTCTTCGGCGACGAGGGCGTGGACGAATTCGACAAGTTCGACCTGCGCACTTCCCAGAATTATTCCTGGTCGTTCAACGGTTCTTCGGCCAACACGATGGTCCGGGAGGTGTTCTCCCGCGATACCCAGCGCGACATGGGGGTCCCCTACACCCGAAGCCGCTACTACCATTTGTATCTGAACGGCCAGTATTGGGGCCTCTTTCAAACCCAGGAACGATCCGATCACTGGCACGGCGCTTCGTATCTCGGCGGCAATCCGGACGACTACGATGTCGTCAAGTCCGCCGGGCTGGACGGCGGATACACGGTAGAGGTCACGGCAGGGGTCTTCGATGACTGGCGCTTTCTTTACGACGAAGCCAATCGGCTGGCCGCGCTGCCCGCAGAGGAGGAACGCGATGCGCTGTACATGAAACTGCAAGGGCTGAACCCGGACGGGTCGCGCAACGCTGATTATCCGGTGCTGCTGGATGCGGACAATCTGATCCAGTACATGCTCGTCATTTTCTGGACCGGAAACACGGATTCGCCGATTACGCCGTTCAATGGGACCAACAATTTCTTCGGCGTCCGGGATCGCACCGGCGAGCGGGGCTTCGTCTGGTTTGCGCACGATAGCGAGCATTCGCTCTTTTCAACTTCTCAGTTCGGAGACGGCCACAACCGGACCGGCCCCTTTCCCGCAGGAGACCAGTTCCAGTTCAGCAACCCGCAGTGGCTTCACCAGCAATTGATGGGGTCGAACGAATACCGGCTCCGGTTTGCGGACCTTGCGCAGCGCCACCTGTCCGGAAACGGAGCATTGACCGGGCCGGAGGCTCTGGCCCGGTGGACAAGCCGGGCCGACGAAGTGAGCACGATTATTCTTGCGGAATCGGCGCGGTGGGGAGACTCCAAACGGGAGCCGGCTTTCACGCCCGCCGACTGGCTCCGGGAAGTGACTTCCGTGGAGAACGGGTTCCTGACCAGGCGGACTCCCATTATCCTCGAACAACTCAAACGAACCCGCCGGTACGAATCCGGGAGGTCCCGCAACGCGCTGGTGGAGGCGCCTCTGTATCCGGCTGTGGATGCGCCCGTGTTCAGCCACCCGGAAGGCGAATCGTCCGACTCCTTTACGCTGACCGTGCAGTCGCCGTCGGGCGGAACCGTTTTCTATACGATGGACGGCGCCGATCCCCGCATGCCCGGCGGGAATGTTTCCGGGTCGGCCATGGCGTACGACGGCGCGGGAATCGCCCTCTCCGGGTACAATCGCGTCATGGCGCGTGTCCGCTCGGACGACGGCGCATGGTCGGCCATGGAAGAGGCAGAATACTTTGCAGGCATCGCCTCCCCCGGTTCTTCGCGACTCGTCATTTCGGAAATCCACTACAACCCGACGGAACCCACCGATGCGGAAATCGCGGCGGGATTCGACAACAACGACGATTTCGAATTCATCGAGTTGCACAACCCTTCCAATGCACCGGTTGCGCTGGGCGGACTGGCGTTTACCGACGGCATTGCGTTCGCCTTCGGGGAAGAGACGCTTGCGCCGGGCGCCCGGATCGTCGTGGCCGCCAGCGAGAACGCCTTCCGCATGCGGTACGGACCGGGAGCGAAGGTGGCCGGCAGTTACGCCTCGGGAAGGCTCAGCAACGGCGGCGAGGCGCTGACACTCAGCAACGCTGCCGGAGAACGCCTGCTCCACATTCAATACAATGACGGCGACGCCTGGCCGGCGAGGGCGGATGGCGGTGGCAGTTCGCTGACGCTGGATCCCGCCGCCGCGGACAATATCGACCGTGCCGGAGCATGGCGGGCAAGTATCGAATACGGCGGATCGCCGGGCGCATCGGGGCGCGCCTCCTTCCGCGACGTGATCGTCAATGAATTGCTTGCGCACAGCGATCCTCCCGAGGTGGACGCCATCGAACTGCACAACCCCACAAGCCGACCAATCGATATCGGCGGGTGGCTTTTGAGTGACGGCGCCCCCCTGGACAAATACCGCATTCCCGATGGCACGACCATTGAGGCCGGCGGATACGTCGTCTTCGACGAGAACGATTTCAATGCCCCCGGCGCGGAGAACGGCTTCGCCTTGAGCAGCGCATACGGGGATGAGGTGCGGTTGGTCGCCGCGGATGCGAACGGGAATCCCGCCCTGTTCGCCGACGAGGTCGCCTTCGGGGCCACGCGCACCGGGGAAACGATCGGCCTGCCGCCGGGTGATATCCATGCCTTTGTGCCCCTGCAGGAACCCACGCTGGGCGGTCCGAACAGCGCGCCGAGACCGGCGCAGGTCGTGTTTCGGGAGATTATGTATCACCCGCCGGGCAACAACCCGAATCTCGAATATGTCGCGCTCTACAATGCGGGCAACGGCACGGAAAACCTGACCGGGTGGACCTTGCGAAAAGGCGTGGACTTCACGTTTCCGGACGGACTCCAGCTCGCGGCGGGGGACAGCCTGTTCGTGACGGCTTTCGACCCGGCCCTCGAAACGGAAAATGAAGCCACGCTTCGGCTGGCGTACGGCTGGGACGACGGGCGGCGGCTGATCGGGGGCTGGGAAGGCCGCCTCGCGAACGAAGGAGAAACCATCGAACTGAACCGCCCGGACGATCCCCCGGCGGACGACCCGTCGTTCGTCCCGGAAGTACTCGAAGAGCGGGTCACCTGGACCGATACGGCCCCGTGGCCCGAAAGCGCAGACGGCGGAGGGGCGGCCCTGTACCGGACCCGCGCTGCCGGGCTCGGCAGCGACCCGGCGCATTGGGGTACGGTGATGCGGATGCTCACCGTACATCCGATCGAACGTCCGCCCGATCCTCCTGAGTTGTACGGCAGGGCGTTCGATCTGTCGGCGGCGTACCCCAACCCGACGCAGGGAATGGCCCGCACCCACCTGACAGTCGGCAGAACGCAACATGTCCGCGCCACGCTATACGACATGCTCGGACGCGAGGTGCGCAGCATCCTGAACGGCACGGTGGCCTCCGAAACGATCGAAACGCTCGTCGTGGACGGAGCCGCCCTGGCGAGCGGCGTCTATCTCCTGCGCATCGTGGCCGAAGATTTCTCCGCCATGCGGACGTTCACCGTGGTGCGGTAGAAGGGCGATCCGCATGGGCGGGGGCCTTGGGACGCGCCTTTTCCCGGTTGCGATTTTGCGGTTCGGCGTTGGATGGTCTTGTTGCGCTCTGCGGGGCCTAATGCTCCTTCACGTAGATATTACGGAACTGCACCAGTGAGGGCGGGCTGACCCACTCCCCGGCGTCGTTCTTGTGGCCATGGTGCTGCAACCCGATGGGGCCGCAATCGGGAATTTCGTTCAGGTGAATGCGGTCGATGACGAGTTGGCCATTGATCCATATGGTCATGAACTTGCCCCGAACGACGATCTTCGAAGCGTTCCATTCCCCGATCGCCTTGTCCGCATTGACGAGCGGCAAGGCGGCCCGGCGCACTTCCGGCGGCTGGTTCCGATCCATGCGGTAGCCATAGACTTCCCCGGATCCGTACGGCCAGTTCCAGATGTTGTGCTGGGCCTTGCCGTGGCCCCGCGGGAGAATGCCCGAATCGGAATCGGGCACGGACATCACCATGAAGTTGCCGTCCTGATCCCTCTTGTGCGTGCCGTCGGCAAGGATGATCGGCACCCGGGGATTCGTGTACGGCGCTACGGTGGTGAGGCGCCAGTCGATCTTGAGCGTGTAATCGCAATAATCCTTTTCGGTCCAGAGACTCTTGTCTCCTTCGGCCTCGCTTTCCGCGTCATAGTCGATCACCCCGTCGATCACCTTCCAGTGGCCGCCGTCGCCTTCGGGAATGACCCAGCCGTCGAAATTTTCCCCGTTGAATATGGAGGTGTAGCCCTCGGGAGCCTCCATCTGGGCATGGGCCGTCCGGGGCACGGCGCACAGCGCGAGCAACAGAATCATGCAGAGCGAAAGTGCATAGCGTGTCGATTTCATGGTGTCAGGTGTGTAATGAAAAAAGAATGGCGTACGGGTTACGTATAAACACGCAGCGGAGCGCCCCCGGATTTCCCGGCGGCGCTCCGTCCGTACGTTGCGATGAATGTACAGGTGATTGCGCAGAAAACCGGCGCTAAAATTCAGCCGGGCCCTCGACCCCGCCGGTCTCCTCCTCCGCCTTCAGTTCGATGGCCTTGTACCCGCCCTTCGACCGGAAGTACAGGATCAGGAGTACGTAGCACACGAACATGAAGGCCGGAAGCCAAGCCACGGTCCGCAGTGCGGACTGGCTCGAAGCCGACTGCACGGCAAGGACGCGATCCTGATCTTCCTGCGAAAGCAGCGCCACTGCATCGTCGTTGAGGGTGCGCGCGTCCAGCAGACCGGAACCTTCCGGTTGAAGCACCTGGTCGACCAGTTCGGGCGCCGTAGCATGGAGTTCGTTATCTATAAACTGGTCCTGGATAGAACCGAGCACCGGATTCCCCAGCAACCCCGCCGCAAGCATACCGACGCCGGCGATCGTGTTAATCGTCATGGCGCCGCCATGCGGAAATCGCTCGGAAACCACGCCCAGCGTCGTCGGCCAGAAGAAGGTCTTGCCGAGGCCATAGCAGGTAGCGGCAAGAAATACCGCAAGCATTGCCGACCCCGCCTCCGAAAGCAGGACGAGCCCTACGCAGGCGATCGCGGCGCTGCACGCGAGGAGGCCCAGCGGATTGATCCGGTGAACGATCGGCCCGGCGAAAAACCGCAGAACGAACATGATGGCCGACGTATACACCAGGACCCACAGCGGATGCACCGGGGTGTTGCTCAGTACGCTTTCCATCAGCGCCGTAATCCAGCTGTCCGTACCCAATTCGGTAATGGCCAGGGGGACCATGATGATGAGTAAGATGATAAACAGGGGATGGTACATGGCCCTGAGCATGCCCCCGTACCCGACGCCTGCGGCCACGCGTTCCTGCACCGGCCAGGTCTCCCGAACCAGCATCCAGCCGTAGACCAGCGTAGGCAGAATCACGAACGCCACCTGCCAGCGCCAGCCGATATCGCCGACCGCAATAAGCAGGATGCCGCCCAGCACAAGACCGCCCGGCCACCCCGCATGCAGAATGTTCAGGTGGTGCGTCTTGGACTCGGGATACAAGGTAGCCACCGCCGGATTGATGACGGCTTCCACGATACCGTTCGCCAGCGCCAGGATGAAGGTGCCGATGTAGAGCACCCAGAACGGGTCGCCTATATGCCCGGCGCATATCGTCACGACCGCGGAGAGAAGGTGCCCCGCGCACGCGATGCGGATGGAGGTATGATATCCGATCTTGTCAATGATCAGACTGAACAGAATGATCGTAATAGGGAAACCCAGCAAGCCTGCCCCGGCAATCCATCCTACCTGTTCCTGGCTCAGATTGAACTCATCGCCCCATGTACCAAGAAGGCCGGCTCGAATAACGAAGCCGAAAGACGTAGCGACCAGCGCTATAATGCTTCCTACAAAAAGACGGTTTTTATTGACCATGATGGTGTTGCGGAATAAATGAACGGGAAATTCAGGAAACCTCGGGGATGTCGATGCGCCGCCCACCCTGCATCGCCGATTCGTGGGCGCAAATGCCCGTCATCGTCCAGTTGGCTGCAGGGGCCGCATCGGAGACCGACTCGCGGTCTTCCAGAATCGCCCGAAGAAATTCGTGGACCATATGGGGGTGCGATCCGCCGTGCCCGCCGCCCTGAATGAACGAGGTGTGCTCGTGCTCGTCGTCGTAGACGCCGCCGGTGGTAAAGGGCGCAATCTCGTCAGGAAGCAGATGGGCGTAGTCGGGGACCTCGACGCGCTCGGCATCTTCGTAACCGGAGTATACGACCGGTCCGTCGCCGATCGTCTGCTCCCACTCGAACGAGCTTTCCGTGCCGTACACGTCGAAGCTCTCCCGGTACTGCCGAATGGTGTTGAAGAGGGACCGGGTCACCTCGCAGCACAGGTCCGAATCCACCATCGACACCAGCGCGGACTCGACGGCAAACGGGGAACCGTAGGGCTCGATGTAATCGTCCTGGATGCGCCCGGAGCCGAAACACACGACAGACTCGGCGCGCGCCCCGGCAAGCAACAACAGCGGACTGACCGCATGCGTAGCATAGTGCATGGGAGGAAAGCCGTACCAGTACGCGGGCCATCCGGGCAAGCCCATGTTCTGCTGATGCGAGCCGCGCAGAAACTGTATTTTCCCGAGACGTCCGGATTCGAGAAGTTCCCGGGCATACAGGAATTCCCGGGTGTAGATGGCCGTTTCCATCATCATATACACTTTGCCGCTCCGGCGACGGGCCTCCGCGATCCGGAGGCATTCGTCCACGGTCGTCGCCATAGGCACGGTGCAGGCCGTATGCTTGCCTGCTTCCAGGGCGGCCAGGGACATGGGAGCATGGGCCGCAATCGGGGTGTTGATGTGAATGGCGTCGACCTCAGGCTCCGCAAGAAGCGCTTTCAGGTCCGTATAGCGGCGCGCTACGCCGAATTGATCTCCGATTTCGTTCAGACCCTTTTCGTCCCGCTTGCAGATCGCCCACAGCTCGGCATCCGGATGGCGTTGATATATCGGGATGAACTCCGCGCCGAAACCCAGTCCGACAACTGCAACGTTGATCTTGTCCGGCATAGTGTTTAAGCGATACGGGAGATGTAAATTCAGCAGGCAATATAACATCTTTACAAAGATTTTACATTCTTCCTGAAATTATACCGTGAGGCGGCTTGTTTTTCCGGTCCTGTCGATCGCGACATATCCGTTCTGGCGACGCGGATGCCGGAAAGAAGGGTTATTTTACCGGCCCATGCACAACCACCGAAATCCACGCTGTCCGGATCATGCTTTTTCGCTGCGCCTGCTTCCTGTTGCCGGGTCTTCTCGCAATACTGCTGCCCGCCTTGCGCCCCGCCTTCGCGCAGGAGGCTCCGGATGCGAACCGCGAGTATGTCCTTGAAACCAACATCCTCGGATACTGGGGCGTGGGCGGCGATATCGACGGGGTGCGCAACCCGGTGCTGCGGGCGGAAAAAGGCGAAACCGTACGTATCGTGATTGTGAACATCGAACCGCTCGTGCACGATCTGGCCCTTGAAACATTGCAAATCAAAACGAAGGAAATCCTGGACATCGGCGAGCAGACCGACCTCACGTTTACCGCCGCGGAAGACGATATCTATTACTGCACGATTCCGGGGCACCGGGCCGCCGGCATGGAAGGACGGTTTGAGATTATACGGGAAGCAGGGGTTGCCGCCGGCCCTGCGCCGGAAGCGACCGGGGAGGGCGGGAATACAACGCGCGTGCCTTCCCTGAGCGAGTTGCCCCCTGCGGAAAATATTCCCCTGCCTGCGCTGGAACTGCCGCCAGGCACGGGTTTTCAGACAACCGGCAGCCTCACAAGTACGGAGCTGACGGACCTTCTGGATCACCCCAACGAGCACATCCGGGCAAGGGCCGTGCAATTGCTTGCGGAGGACGGGAATGCCCCGGAGCATGTCCTGAACGCCTTTGCACGCATAGCCCGGGAGGACACCTCCGCACTGGTGAGAACGTACCTCGCGGAAACGTTGCGGCGAATCGCGCCGGAGCGACGCTGGGATGTGCTGGAAGGGCTGCACAGCCATGCGGAAGACGCTGCAAACTATGCGCTAGCGATACTGGTCTGGTACGCCACCGAGGCCGCCGTGCCGACGGATATGGATCGGGCGCTGGCGCTCGCACTGGTTTCGGAATGGCCAAATGTGTTATCCTTTACGGTACAGCGCATCGCCGCGGAAGGATCGCAGGAAGCGCTTCGCATCCTTTCCGGGCGTTTGCCCGAAGCGAACGCCGAAGCACGAAAAACCATCCTGTACGGCATCAACCGGATCACTAAACCCGACTGACTCATGGCCAAAACAATGTATGCGACGTTATGTGCAGGTCTCCTGCTCTGTACGGCAGGCGCTGCATCGGGACAATCCGCCTTCGACAAAACGCACCTCACCGATCTTTTTTTGGCGGAAGGAGGCGCCATCGGAGACCTGAACGGCGACGGCGCGGCAGATCTGGTGGCGGGTCCGTACTGGTACGCCGGGCCCTCGTTCGAGGCGCGTCATGCGTTTTACGCACCCAGGCCATTCAGCATAAGGGGCTTTTCGTATTCGGACAATTTTATCGTCGAGGTGCACGATTTCAACGACGACGGGCGGAACGACATTCTCGTGATCGGATTTCCGGGGCAAGAGGCGTTCTGGTACGAAAATCCCGGAGAGCCGGATACAGAAGGCGCCGGGTACTGGACGCGGCATCTCGCCCTCCCCAGGGTGGACAACGAGTCGCCTCACATTCTGGATATCGACGGAAACGGACGCCCGGAGATCGTCTGTCATGTGGACGGGTATCTGGGCTATGCATCGTACGACCCGGAGCGCCCGGCCGAGCCGTGGGAATTCCGGCAGGTCGCCGGTCCGTACGAGGGATTATTCCGCTTTACGCACGGATTCGGGGTCGGGGACGTGAACGGCGACGGGTTGCCTGACCTGCTCATGTCGAACGGATGGTGGGAAAATCCGGGATTCGATGCAGATACGCCCTGGGAGCGCCATGAAGAAGCGTTTGCCCTGGGCTCCGCGCAAATGTACGCCTACGATGTGGACGGGGACGGGCTGAACGATGTGATCGCGGGCCGCGACGCGCACGGCTGGGGCCTTTCATGGTTCCGGCAGCTCCCGGACGGCGGCTTCGAGAAGCACATTATTCTCCGGGGAGATGCGGCGCGCGAGCCGGGCAGGGTCCGATTCTCCCAATTGCATGCCGTAGCGCTGGCGGACATGGACCGGGACGGACTGAAGGATATCGTGACCGGAAAACGATTCCGGGCGCACGGCGAGGCCATGGACCCCGAACCGAATGCCCCGCCTGTGCTCTACTGGTTCCGGCTCACGCGGACGGACAACGGCGATGTCGTCTGGATCCCTCATCTCGTCGACGACGATTCGGGGGTCGGGGTCGCGCTCGCGGTGAAGGACGCGAACGGCGACGAGTATCCGGATATTCTGGTCGTGAACAAGAAAGGCGCGTATATCTTCCGCCAGAATATCCGGTAAACGGCTCGCTGGACACGAAAATGCAAAACCCGGGGCACACGCTAACTCGAAGTCGTAATCACCTAAATAATTTAGGTTAACATGAGACAGGAATTAATTTTTTGCCATTCCTCTTTTTCGTGCAGCGCCCTTGTCGCCGCTGCCTTCCTGCTTGCCGTTTCGACCGGTTCCGGACCGGCGGCCGCACAGGATGCCGGGCATGCGCCGGCGGCCGACGGGCGCACGCTGAACGTAGACTTCGAAGCAGGTGACCTGACCGACTGGACGGCGGAAGGCGAAGCCTTCGGAAACGAACCCGTCGAAGGCGACCTGTTCGCCTCGGGTGAGGCGGTTGTCGCGGAAATGATCCAGGCGCTGCGGGAACGGCGCAGACAGGAACCCGCTGCCTTGCGCAGCGGACACAAGGGCGCCCGGTGGGTCAGTTCCGGCGTGGTGCACGGACCGGCAAGCCGGGGTATGCTGACATCTTCCCCATTCGAGGTTACGCATCCGTACGCAAGTTTTCTGATTTCCGGGGGTGCGCTGGAAAGTACCCGGGCGGAATTGATCCGGGCCAGCGATGGGGCCGTCATTTTTTCGACGAGCGGCGACAATGACCTTACCCTGCGGCCCGTCGTGGCCGATCTGGAAGAGCATGTCGGCGAGACCATCTTCATACGCCTTGTGGACGAGGACACCGGCGGCTCCACGGCAGCCTACATTCCCGAAAATGCGTACGCGCACATCAACTTCGACCACTTCCGTTTCCATGCGGAGCGGCCTTCCTTCCCGGATGAACTCGATCCTTCCGGCATTGCAAGGCTACCGGCCTGGGATCCGGTATTGCTGGAAGGGGGAAGCGCACAGGAAGCCGCGCAGACGATGACCGTCCCGGATGGTTTCAGTGTGCAACTGGCCGCGGCGGAGCCGGATGTCGTCAATCCCATTGCGATGGCGCTCGACCACCGGGGGCGCGTGTGGGTCGTCGAGGGGCTGACCTATCCGGTCCGGGCGCCGGAAGGCGAAGGCAAGGACCGGATTCTCATTTTTGAAGACACCGACGGGGACGGCGCGTTCGACGTACGGAAAGTCTTCATGGAAGGGTTGAATCTGGTGAGCGGCCTGGAACTGGGTTTCGGAGGGGTATGGGTCGGAGCAGCCCCCTACCTGCTTTACATCCCTGTCGACGCATCCGGAGATCAGCCCGCGGGCCCTCCGGAGGTGCTGCTGGACGGGTTCGGCTACCACGACACGCACGAAACCCTGAATTCCTTCATGTGGGGACCGGATGGCTGGCTCTACGGTACGCACGGCGTGTTTACCCACTCGAACGTGGGCAAACCGGGTGCGGAAGACGACGAACGCGAAAAACTCAATGCGGGCGTATGGCGGTATCACCCGACGCAGCACATTTTCGAAGTGTTTGCGTACGGCACCAGCAATTCCTGGGGGCTGGACTGGGATGCGCACGGGCAACTGTTCCTGACGGCCTGCGTCATTCCGCACTTGCATCACGTCATTCCCGGCGCCCGCATGATGCGGCAGGCCGGCCAGCATTTCAATCCGTACGTGTACGACGATCTGGACCCGATCAGTGACCATGTGCACTGGGTGGGCAATCTGGGACCCCACGCAGGTAACCGGCGGTCCGGTGTAGCGGGAGGCGGGCATGCCCATGCAGGCGCCATGATCTACCAAGGGGGCTCGTGGCCGGAAACATACCACGGACGCATTTTCATGCATAATATCCACGGATTCCGGGCGAACACGGAAATCCTCGAACGAAGAGGCTCCGGGTACGTGGGCCGGCACGGAGAAGATTTTCTGCTGACCCATGACAGTTGGTCCCAGATGCTGGACCTCGTATACGGCCCGGACGGGTCCGTGCATGTCATCGACTGGTACGACAAAAACCAGTGCCATCACGGGAACCCCGAAAGCCACGACCACGAGACCGGGCGCATCTACCGGATTTCGCACGAGAACGACAAGTGGATGCCAGTCGATCTGGAGCGGCTCTCTCCCTTGGAACTGGTCGAACTCCAGATGCACCCGAACGACTGGTATGTGCGCACCGCGCGGCGCATCCTGCAGGACCGGGGGCCGGACGAAGCCGTGCACGAAGCGCTATGGACCCGGTTCGAGGAAAATCCGGACGAGACGCGGAAGCTGCGGGCGCTCTGGGCGCTGCATGTGACCGGCGGCCTTTCGGACGAGTCGCTGACCGCCCTGCTCGACCACGAAAACGAACACGTCCGGGCATGGGCGATCCATCTTCTGGCCGAAGACCGGGACGTTCCCGAAGAGGCGGCGCAGGCATTCACGCGGATGGCCGGGGAGGATTCTTCCGCCCTGGTCCGACTCTACATCGCAAGCGCCCTCCAGCGCATGCCCCCCGACCGGCGATGGGACGCGCTGGACGCGCTCACGAAGCGGGCCGAAGACGCCGCCGATCAGAATATCCCGCTGATGGCATGGTATGCGCTGGAGCCTCTGGCGCCGATGGACATGCAGCGGGCCATGGACATGGCGCTCTCGGCCGAGTTGCCCCGTATCCTGTCGTTCACCGTCAGCCGCATCGCGGCTACGGGCACGGAAGAGGCGCTCGCCCTGTTGTCCGGGTACCTGGGCACGCTGGAAGACACGGATAAACAGGCCGTGATTATCGACGGCCTCAACCAGTTCGTAGAACAGGCGGAAAGCGACGAACAAGACGATTAAGGATACTATGATCGAAGCAGACTTCATCAGAATATCCTTAAAGTGGGGTATATTTATTCCCCGATAATTTTTTCAACTAAAACCTGTACCGGAACCCATGCAGGAAACCATGAAAGGCCCGGATCACGAGGGCAATCAGGCGCTGCTCGGCGTCCAACTCAAGGATATCGAAAAAACGCTTCCCCTCCGGGTTCTCTCCGAGGAAGACTGGGAGCACTGGACCACCTGGGGCTATGTGATCGTGCACGACGCCATCCCCCCTGACCATGTCGAGCATCTGAAGGCTTTTTTGTGGGAATTTCAGGAAATGGACCCCAACGACATGTCCACATGGAGCGCAACGGACCGGCGTGCGCACGGGATGGCGGAACTCAACAACTCGGGTATGGTGGAGGTGTACAATCACCAGCTCCTGTGGGACACCCGGCAATCGCCCCGGGTATACAACGCGTACGTGGACATCTGGGACCGCGAGGATTTGTGGGTCACCATCGACCGGGCGAACCTGAACACGCCCAACCGGGACGGGCGGAAGTTCGGGGGCTTCATCCACTGGGATGTGGACACCTCGCAGGATCCGCTGCCCGTGAACGTGCAGGGGGTGCTGTCTCTCGTGGATACGGACGCGGAAGTCGGCGGACTGCAATGCGTCCCTGAACTGTTCCGCACCTTTGACGAATGGGTCAAGACGCAGCCTGCGGACCGGGACCCGTTCCAGCCGGACACGACCGGGTTCGAAGTACAGTTCATCCCGCTGCGCGCCGGGGACCTGATTATCTGGAATTCGCTGCAGGCGCACGGAATCCGTCCGAACACGTCGAAAGATCGGGTGCGGATGGCGCAGTACGTCTCCATGTACCCGGCCAGCGAAGACAACGAGAATATCATCCAGCAGCGCATACATTCCTGGCGCGAATGCGAACCGCCCAAGGGCATTGCCTTCCCGGGCGACCCGCGCGAACTGGAAAAGAAAGTGTATGGAAACGCCGAGTTGACCGACCTCGGCAAGCGGCTGCTGGGGCTGGAGCGTTGGAACGGGGCGTGAGGGTGGCCGGGTGAAGATTGAGGGTGCCTTGGCTATGCCTGCATCGCCAGAGCCTCCTGTATCGAAAGCACAATCCGGCTCACGCGCGCATCGGCAACCTGTGCCAGTTTGCGGCGGAAGCGATCGTCCGCCGTAACGAAAGGCCAATCTCGCTCAATGGCCAGCGCCAGATAGATACAATCGTACGCGGCATGATCCAGTTCTATTGCAAGACGCGTGGCTGCATCCATCAGGCGACGCGTGGGCAACAGTTCGACATCGGCTCTTTGTATGAGATGCGCGGCCATGATCGCTTCATCGGTGGTAAGCTCCGCGCGCTTTACCTTCTTCCAAAGAATGTTCGAACATTCGGCAATCAAAAGATCGGGAGATGAAAGAGGAAAATTCTGCAAAATGGCCAAGGCATTCAGAGAATCGTCCTCATACACAACCCATTTGATGGCAATGCTGGCATCAATAACAAAGCGATTCACCGTTCCTCCCGTCCTTCACGTTGGAGCACCTCTGAAGGGGTCTGTGAGCGCCCCTTTGTCATGGAACGCAGCCGAGCCGCTAATTCGTCAAACGCAGGTTCCACTTCCGCCGAAAGCGCCTGGCGCAGAATTTCACGATGCTCCGCTTCCGCCGAACGCCCGTGGCGCGCCGCACGGCGTTTCAGACGCATGACCAGATCCTCGTCCAGATTACGAACTTGCAGGTTTTTAGGCATCACAATCTCCAGAAATATGACATATATGATAGCATATAATGCATATAATATCAAGCGGATCCTATGGAATAAAGCATTTTTATTCTGCTACCTCGCGCTCGGATTCACTCCTTCTATCGGAGCCGCGCAGCAATCGGCTCAGGCCGTCATCGCCGGGGAACAGAGGCTGTATCATCCGATCAGCATCACGTTCGAGGGTCCGGAAGCCTCCGAAACCGGCACTCCGAACCCTTTCCGCGACTACCGGCTCAACGTAACATTCCGGCATGAGGAAACGGGAGACCAACTCGTCGCGCCGGGCTACTTCGCCGCCGACGGAAACGCCGCGGACACCGGAGCCGATTCGGGGAACCGGTGGCGTGTGCATTTTACGCCCCACCGGACCGGGGCCTGGTCCTGGAAAGCTTCCTTCCGGACAGGAACCGACATCGCGATCCGGCTGGACCCGCTGGCCGGGGAGCCCACGTCCTTCGACGGCGTGCAGGGCGCCTTTGCCGTATCCGGGACCGACAAGACCGGGCGGGGCTTCCGGGGCAAGGGTATGCTGCGCTATGTGGGAGAGCATTATTTGCGCTTCGACGACGGCTCCCGGTTCGTGAAAGGAGGCGCGGACAGCCCGGAAACCCTGCTGGCTTACGCGGATTTCGACGGCACGTCTGTCCATGCGGGCGACGTTCCGCTCAAAACCTGGGAAGCGCATACCGGGGACTGGAACGAGGGAGATCCTGTCTGGCAAGACGGCAAAGGGAAGGGACTCATCGGTGCCCTGAATTATCTCGCCTCGGAAGGCCTCAACGCCGTTTCGTTCCTTCCGATGAATGTCGAGGGAGACGGCAAAAATGTGTGGCCGTGGATCCGGCACGACGCCCGCGACCGCTACGATGTCTCCAAACTCGCACAGTGGGAGCGTATCTTCGCCCATGCCGACAGCCTGGGCCTCTACCTGCATTTCAAGACACAGGAAACGGAAAACGATCTGCTGCTGGACGGCGGCGAACTGGGCCCGGAGCGCAAGTTGTATTACCGGGAACTGGCGGCGCGTTTCGGGCACCATCTCGCCCTGAACTGGAATCTGGGCGAGGAGAACGACATATGGGAAGAACTGGACGATCCGCAACAGTACCACATCCGGTCTTATGCGGAGTACATTCGTGCGCTGGACCCCTACGACCATCCGATCGTGATACACACCTACCCCAACCAGCACATAGAGGTGTACACCCCTCTACTGGGAAATGCTTCCGAACTGGCGGGGATTTCCCTGCAAACGCACTGGAACCGGGTGCATGAGCATACGTTGCTGTGGCGGCGTGTCTCGGCGGCGGCGGGCAAAAAATGGGTGATCGCGAACGACGAACAGGGCAATGCACAAGTCGGCGTCATGCCGGACGGCCCGGAAAACAACCACGGCGACATCCGGCGGCGCACCATCTGGGGGCATCTCATGGCCGGGGGCGCCGGGCTGGAGTTTTACTTCGGCTACCAGCACCCGCACAACGACCTGAATCTGGAGGATTTCCGGAGCCGGGACCGGTTCTGGGATTACGTGCGCCACGCCCTGCATTTCTTCGACGCCTGGCTGCCCTATTGGGAAATGGCGCCGAACGACGGCCTGGCGCCGGGCGACCGGTACGTGCTGGCGAAGCCGGGAGAAATGTATGCGGTGTATGTGCCGGAGACGTCGCCGGATGACGAGGGCATATCCCTGCACATCCTTCCGGGCAACTACTCCGTGCACTGGTACGATCCGACAGAAGGCGGTGCGCTGCAAACCGGCAGCGTGGCGCATGTCGAGGGAGACGGCGCTGTGTCGATCGGTGCACCGCCACCCGGGCCGGACGGCAAGGATTGGGTGGCGCTGGTGCGGGCGGAGGATGGCGAATAGAGAGGTGGGAACCTTGCGGGATGGTATGAACCTCCCGATGCTTCGAAACCCTATTCAGGCGATCCAAATTATTCCCGTTTGGTCGGAAACAAGACCGGATGAGGCGCTTTATTCTACTGCCGGACATTTCTATTGGACCATTCTTGCAGGGAGGTATGCTCGTGACGACCGTAATGACCAAAATCCGTGCGCGAATCGGTACGGATCCTGTTCCGCCCCGGCCCATGACGGTGGAGGAGTACGCCCGATTCGAGGAGCCGGAGGACGGATACAAGTACGAACTGGTTCGGGGCGTACTCATGGTGCAAGAGCCCAGTCCGGGCTATCCGCACGGATCCCTGCAAGCCGATCTGGCGTGGCGCCTCGGAAACTGGGTGCGCCAAACCGGACGTGGCAAGGTGGCAGTGGATATGGGTTGCATTATCCGCATGACCCCCGCGACTGTCCGGGGACCGGATATTTGCATTTTCCTCGAACCGGTATCCTGGGAAAACACGCCAGGGAACTGGGCGCAGGGAGCGCCTGAAATAGCGATCGAAGTACTCTCCCCATCGAACAGACCGGGAGCCATGCGCGAAAAGATGCGCGATTACTTCGAGGCCGGAGCGCTGCGCGTATGGATGGTGGACCCGAAGACCCGCACCGTGACCATACACCGGGCGGACGGGTCAAAAACAATTTTCCGGGATGGGGACCGTCTCGAAGACCCGGAGGTACTGCCGGGATTCGAGTTGGAGCTGGAGGAATTATTTGAGGGATAGGCCCATGACGACCGTAAGAACCTCAACCCGCGTGCGAACCGGAAAAAGCCCTGCCCCGCCCGAACCCATGACGGTGGAGGAATATGCGCGGTTCGACGAGCCGGATGACGGATATTCCTCCGAACTCTTCCGGGGCATCGTCATCCGGGAACCGCTTCCCGGCTGGTCGCATGGGCGCAGCCAAAGCATATTGGCGCGGCGCCTGGGCAACTGGATGGAAGCGTTCGGGCAAGGCGAGGTTTTCGCGGAAACCGGTTTTATTATCAGCGACCGTCCGGCGACCGTGCGGGGACCGGATGTGGCCGTGCTGCTCGACCGACGATTCCGGGAAGGCGAACCCGGCAACTGGATACGTGGAGCGCCAGACGTAGCGGTTGAAGTACTCTCCCCATCGAACAGACCCGGAGCCATGCGCGAAAAGATGCGCGATTACTTCGACGCCGGGGCGCTGCGCGTATGGATGGTGGACCCGAAGACGCGCACCGTGACCATTCACCGGGCGAACGGGTCAAAAACAATCTTCCGGGACGGGGACCGCCTTGAAGATCCGGAGGTATTGCCCGGATTTGTATTGGAGGTGAGGGAGTTGTTCGAGGGGTAGGGGCTACCCGGCATCCCGGACCGGCATGCTTGTTCATGCACAGGAGCTTTCCCCTACTCCACCTCCACAATCACCTCGATCTCCACGGCAATGTTATCCGGCAGCGAGCCCATGCCAATGGCGGACCGGGCATGACGACCCCTGTCGCCGAAAACTTCCACCATCAGGTCCGAGAATCCGTTGATGACTGCAGGATGAGCTCCGAAGTCCGGGGCGGCGTTCACCATGCCCAGCGCCTTGACGACACGCCGGACGCGGCTCAGGTCCCCGAGTTCGTCCTTCATCGTGGCGATCAACTGGATTCCCGTCAGCCGGGCCGCCTCGTACCCCTCTTCGACGGACAGGTCCGCGCCGACCTTACCCGTCACCAGCGTCCCGTCGGGACGCAGCGGCCCTTTCCCGGACAGGTACAGCAGATCCCCCGTTTGCACGGCATTGACGTAATTGGCGACGGGCGAAGACGCCTTGCGCAGCGTAATACCCAGTTCGGCGAGGCGCGCTTCGGGGTTGTAGTCCTGATCCTGCGCAGAAGAGGGCCCGGCGGAAAACGCCAGCACGAAGGGAACGATCATGGCAAATACCTTGTGTTTGTTCGGCATGGATTTCTGAATGTGTGGCTATTCGGGAAGGGAAGACGCCAAGAGCTGTCGCATTACAGCGGCGCGCCATGAACCGGCGAATAAGCCTACCCCTGCATCGCCTCCGCTTTACCATCCAACTCGTCGAGCGTAAAGCGGACGCTGACGATATAGGGTTCCGCGCCTTCGTCCCAATGGCCGTAGGTCGTTACGACGAACACGCCGTCGGGAAGCACCTCCACGCCGGGATAGGCGGTATCCCATTGGTGTTTGTTGTCCATCAGGCGCACGCGGTACTGGCCTTCGCGCCCCTCGACAAGGTCCTCGTAGGTACCTACCCAGCCGACCCAGTCACCCTGTGTCGGCGTCTCATGCGCCGTGTCGCGGAAGGAAATGAAAAGGCGGCCATCGGGACCATACCTGGCCGTGTGCCGGTCTCCGGTGAGCGCGCCAGGCGCCTCGCGAGGCGTGCTCCAGGTCTGGCCTTCATCGTCGGAAAACATGATGAAGGAATTCAGGGTGCGGCTGTTTTCGCGCAGTAACAAAGCGATCTGGTCGCCGTCGGGCGAGCGGACAAGGCCGGGCTCGCACAAATGCGCCGTCGGATGCGTAGCGATGACTTCCGGCGCCGACCATGTCAGGCCACCGTCTTGAGAGAGCGTTTTGTAGACGTGGAAAACGGGCGGGTCCTGCTCCTGATCCTCCGGGCCGATGAAACGCCCGTCATCGTGAAAAAGCGCCATGTAATCGCCATTCTTCAGCCGCTCGACCGACCCCATGGTAACGATGCCGCCAAAGTCGCCGATGGGTTCGAGTTCGCTCCAGGTGGTCCCGTCGTCTTCGGAAACAGCCATGCGGATCGGATGAAGACCCGAGAACAGGATCAGCCGCTTGACGCCGGCCGGATCAACGACGCGGTGAATCGTAGGAACCTCGCGGGAAGTGGCCCAGCTGTCGGGCACCGGCAGGCGGTCGCTCCAGGTGAGGCCGCCGTCGGTGCTCCGTTTCATTACGATGGCGCCGCCGCCATGCCCTTTCGGGTAGACCGTGATGATGGTCCGATCATCTTCGAGCAGGACCGTCGTTGGGTGGCCGAGGTACTGTCCTTCTTCCTTGTCGACCATCACCTGCCGGTGCGTCTCGTCCGCCAGATCGATCAGCGGGATGGTAAATCCTCGAGGAACGGCCGATCCCTCTGCAGCAGGTATGTCTTCGCCTTGCTGCGTACAGGAAAACAGGCCGAATAACAAAATCAAGGCGACAAGAAATGGCTGGCAGCGTCTATGCATAGGTTGAACCTTCTTCATCGAAAACAGGATGCTCTTGACCCGCAGCATATTGCATCACGCCGTAGGTCCCGTTAGCCCGCCATTGCGGATGCTCGACCTCCAGTTCGGCGGCCCGCTCAGGCGGGACCTCCACGAGCGTATCGCTCTTGAGCGTGCGAAGCAGCGCCAGCGGAGCAGGGAAAGGCCCCAGCGCTTCGCTCATGGGTGTTTCGAGCGGCCAGATCGCGTCGTTCGTCGCCCGCCGGTAATTGGCGTCGCCCTTGCTGATCGCCAGCGCTGCCTCTCCGAGGGCATGTGCTATGTGGGACGATAATTCCCAAAACCTTCCGTCCGTGTTCCAGAAATAATCCGCCTCCATGCGAAGACGGCCCTCCTGCATGTACCCGGAAAGGCGGGCGGAAAGACCGGCGGCGGCCCCTCCCCGGGCGGTCATGGCCTGCAGCATGTCGTGAAGGTCTACGGGAATCACATCACTCACCAGGACAGGCAGCATCTTCACGTGGAGCACGATTTCCGTAGCTAACCCCTCCGCAAGCAGCAGATCGCTCCATGCCAGATCCATTGCCTCCTCGGTGCCCGCATTGTCCATAATGATATGTACGGAACCCGGGGAACGCTGCAGCAATCCCGCTACAATCTCTTCCGACCGGTCGGTCAGAAGATGTTCGTCGGTTGCATGCACGCCCTGCTCGGCCACGGTCATGATGCTCAGATCGATGCGATTGCCCCACAACATGGCCTTCAGCATACGCACAAGGCGCTCCGGCAGCGCCCCTTCGAAAGCCAGTACCTCCTCCAGCGTACTCCACAACGCCTCGGAAGCCATTTCTTCCTGCTTGAAAGGCGCAAACGGATCTCTGCCCGATGCAAGAAACCCGGACGCTTCGACGATCAGGCGGTACACGAGCATTTCCGCAAACAACCACTCCGTGCCCAGCCAGGTCTCCCCTTCGCGTTGTGCGTACCGAGGCAGCCACAATGCATGATCGGGCGCCGGAGCTTCGAAAAGGCGCAGCGGGGCATTCCCGGCCACGTCGTCCCGGAGCCGTTTCAGTGCGTCCGCCACGGGATCGGCGTACGCATTCCGGGCGATCGTGTCGTCGATGATCGAGGGCACCCGGACCCCCATGGAGCGATGCGCAAAGGCATTGCTCGTGTCCGTTCGGACCGGGAGGGGTAGATCGTTTCGTTGCATGGCGTGCCCGTACTTACACCCAGAAACTGAAATAGAGGTAAATGCAGAGCACCAGCCCCAGCACCAGCACGGTACCCGCTACATCGAACCAGCCCCAGGAAGAACGGATTTCGATCTTTTCCTCGGGGGTGAGCGTCCCCCGCGACAAGCCTTTCAGTTTACTCAGTGGATCGGCGTCTTTCGCATAGGACAGTGCAATGATGAGCACGATGCTTGTGAGGAAGAGTACACCGGCAAAATAATACGCATTGAAGGTGCCGATCGCCCCCAGCATGCCCGTCGGTCCCATCACACCGCTCTGGACCAGCGTCTGGAGCGTAAGCTTCAGCATACCCAACCCGAACCCGACGACCAGGCCCCAGAATGCCCCGTGGCCGTTGATGCGCTTGAAGAAAATGCCCAGGAGAAAAACGGCGACAATGGGCGGCGTCAGAAAACTCTGCATGTTCTGGATGTAGTGGTAGAGCCCCTCGTTGTTTTCCGAAATGACCTTCATGATCGGAATCCACAGGATGCCAAAACCCACCACCACGCCAGTGGCGATCCGGCCGACCCCAACGAGCCGCGTCTCGGACGCGTTCGGCCGCAGTTTCTCGTAGATATCCATGGTAAAGAGCGTGGCGCACGAGTTGAAGAGAGACGACAGCGAACTCATCAACGCGGACAGTAAGCCGCCTACCACAAGGCCCCGCAACCCCGCCGGGAGCAACTCCGCCACCATCGTGGGAAACACCATATCGCCCATGAGATTGCCCTCGGCGGAAACCGGGATGGCGAGCAGACCCTGTTCGTGAAGCGCATATCCGATCATGCCCGGCACGAGAAAGATGAACACGGGCCATACCTTAAGAAAGCCCCCGAAAATGGCCCCGCGGCGTGCATCCGTCAGCGATCGGGCCGCCAGGGTGCGCTGGACGATATACTGGTCGGTACACCAGTACCAGATGCCTGCAAGGGGCGAGGCGATCATAATCGCCAACCACGGAAAATTCGGATCGGAAATGGGGCGCCATAGTGCAAAGCGTTCGGCGTTTTCACCCACAATGACCCGCATCTCGTTCCACCCCCCGAGTTCGGACAACCCGAACATGGTAATGAACGCCGATCCCATGAGCAGCAGCACGGTTTGCAGCACTTCCGTGTACACGACGGCGCGCAGGCCGCCGAAAATGGTGTAAATCCCTGTCAGCACCACCGTGGCGAAGGCGCCGACCCAGAACGCGTTGTCGGGCGTCCCGAATGTGTCGGGCAGGAGCGTTCGGAAAACGAGGGCGCCGGCGTACACCGTGACGGACACCTTCGTGAACACATAGGCGACAAGAGACATGATCGAAAGAATCCAGCGGGACCGGGCATCGAACCGGCGTTCCAGAAACTCCGGCATGGTGAAGACACCGGAACGGTAGTAGAACGACACGAATACCCATCCCAGCACAATCATGACCCACGCATGCAATTCCCAGTGCGCCAGAGCCATCCCGTTCAGCGCACCGCTGCCCGCAAGCCCCACAATGTGCTCGGAGCCGATGTTCGAGGCAAAAAGCGAGGCCCCCACCACAGCCCATCCGACATTACGCCCCGCAAGAAAGTAATCCTCGGAAGTCTTCGTCCTGCGTGCGGACCACCACACGATCCAGACAAGCAGCATGAAATAGCCAAAGACAATAATCCAGTCAATGGGGGTCATGATTTCCTCATTGATCTCTTATCCGTGATGATACGCTTCCCAATCCATATAGGATACTCTGATTAAGTCCGCGAAGTTCAGAGGCTGCGAGGGGTGCGCTGGCAAGGAATGACGAAGCAGTGTGGTAGGCCCCACACAATGAGGAATGACGCAGCCAGCGTGCTTCTCGCAGCCTCCCGAAGGGCGCTTCACGCACGAACGTGAAGCGCTGATCGAAGTGGACTTGATCAGAGTATCCTATACTTGCCGAGCGCTTCGCGCCCGGCTCCGGCTACACGTGCGCACGTGGCGGCCGCATGACGTTCGAACCCGGATTCGCACATGTATCGGAACAATTCCTGCATAATCGGGAGCCGGCAAATCGTCTTGTTGCATGGCGGCCCGCACCTACAGCCAGAAACTGAAATACAGGTAGATGCAGAGGACCAGCCCCAGCACCACTACGGTGCCCGCCACGTCGAACCAGCCCCAGGAAGAACGGGTTTCGAGTTGTTCCTCGGAACTGAGGGTCCCCCAGGTCAGGCCTTTCAGTTTGCCCAGCGCATCGGCATCCTTCGCCCAGGACAGGGCCACGACAAGCACAACGCTGATGAGAAAGAGCACTCCGGAGAAATAATACCCGTTGAAGGCGCCGATCCCCCCCAGAATGCCTGTCGGCTCCATCACGCCGCTCTGAACCAGCGTCTGGAGCGTAAGCTTCAGCATGCCCAGCACGAAACCGACGAGCAAACCCCAGAACGCCCCGTGGCCGTTGATGCGCTTGAAGAAAATGCCCAGCACAAACACAGCAGTAATGGGTGGCGCCAGAAAACTCTGCACGTTCTGCAGATAATCATAGAGCCCTTCGTTGTTTTCCGAAATGACCTTCATGATCGGAATCCACAAGATACCAAAAGCCACCACCACGCCGGTGGCGACCCGTCCGACCCGAACGAGCCGAGCCTCGGATGCGTTCGGACGCAGTTTCTCATAGATATCGACGGTAAAGAGCGTGGCGCACGAGTTGAACAGGGACGCCAGCGAACTCATCAACGCGGACAGCAAGCCGCCCACTACGAGTCCCCGCAAACCCGCCGGGAGCAGTTCCGCCACCATCGTGGGAAACACCATATCGCCCATGAGATTACCTTCGGCGGATACCGGGATGGCGAGCAGGCCCTGTTGGTGAAGCGCATACCCGATCATACCCGGCACGAGAAAGATGAACACGGGCCACACCTTCAGAAAGCCCCCGAAAATGGCCCCGCGGCGCGCATCCGTCAGCGACCGGGCCGCCAGGGTGCGCTGGATGATATACTGGTCGGTACACCAGTACCAGACCCCGACAACAGGCGAGGCGATCATCACCGCCAGCCAGGGAAAATTCGGATCGGAATTGGGGCGCCAGAGCGCAAATTGTTTGGCGTTTTCGCCCACGATGGCCCGCAGCTCGTTCCATCCCCCCAATTCGGACAACCCGAACATGGTAATGAACGCCGACCCCATGAGCAGCAGCACCGTTTGCAGCACTTCCGTGTACACGACGGCGCGCAGACCGCCGAAAACAGTGTAAATCCCTGTCAGCACCACCGTGACGAAGGCGCCGACCCAGAACGCGTTGTCCGGCGTCCCGAACGTGTCGGGTAAAAGTGTCCGGAAGACAAGGGCGCCGGCGTACACTGTGACGGACACTTTCGTAAACACATAGGCAACCAGAGAAACGATTGAAAGAATCCAGCGGGACCGGGCATCGAACCGGCGTTCCAGAAATTCCGGCATGGTGAACACGCCGGAACGATAGTAGAACGACACGAACACCCACGCCAGCAGGATCATGATCCATGCATGCAACTCCCAGTGTGCCTGCGCCATCCCGTTCAGCGCACCGCTGCCCGCAAGCCCCACAATGTGCTCGGAGCCGATGTTCGAGGCGAACAGTGAAGCCCCCACCACGACCCAGCCGACGTTGCGCCCGGCAAGAAAGTAATCTTTGGTAGTCTTTGTCTGGCGTGCGGACCACCACACGATCCAGACAAGCACCATGAAGTAGGCAAATACGATAATCCAGTCAATGGGGGTCATGATTTCGGTACTGATTTCTTATGCGTGATGATACACTTCCCAATCCATGTACTTGTCGAGCGCTTCGTGGACGGCTCCGGCTACGCGCGCCCGCGTGGCCGCCACATGGTGTTCGAACCCGGATTCGCACATGTACCGGAGCAATTCCTGCATGTTCGCCACCTCGAACACTCCGTATCCTCCGAAGGTTCGGAGTTCGTCCGGCGTGAAGGCGCCCTCTCCCACGTAGGCGCGTATGCGGCCTTCCAGGTCGTCCGTGGTAATCCGGGCGAAGGTGAACGGCCCGGGGGCGACCCGCCCCACAATCGTGCCGTACGTATTCTCCTTGCCGACCGACCCGGCGATGATTTCCTGAAAATCCATGCGGTGTGCGTCCGCCCCCTCATCCACAAAAAAGGATTTGGGCAGATTCGAGCAGTGGAATACGACTCCTTTGTTCGGATCGTCTCCGTAGTCGTTGTTCCAGTCGAGGAGCGCCGCAGGCACGCGGGCCGCTTCCTGCAACACATACATGCTCAACGCCCCCACGATATCGGCCTCGCAGGCGCTCGCCATAAGCCGGTCGCTCATCATGCTCATCGCCGTACAGGGCACCACCCCGTAGAACTCTTCCAGTGAGGTCCAGCACTGGATGGCCGTCGCCGCAAGGCCCTGCTCTTCCATGAACCGGTCGATGCACACCCCCAGTTTAGCCATCTTCAGCAGGCTTTCCCTGGGAATGCCGTCTATCCGCGTATAGGCGTGCATCGCCTCGATCTTGTCGGCGACGGAAGTATCGTCGTCGTCCAGACGACGAATCCATCCGAGCAATTCGGACAAATCCAGCGTTTCCACGGAAATACCGGACCGTTCCAGCAGTTTTTCGCTGTAGCGGACCGTGTTGAAGGCGGCAGGCCGGGCGCCGATCTGACCCAGGCGCAGGTTTCTGAGTGAGCGCACGACGCGGCAGGTAGCCGCAAAGCGGCGCAGGTCCTCCGCAAACGCCTCGCTTCCGGGGTCCATCGTGTGCCGGCTGGTGAGCGAAAACGGAATGCCGTACTGCCGCAGGTTGTTGCAAACGGATATCTTGCCGCAAAAACTGTCCCGGCGGCTCGCCAGCGACATGTCCGATTTCGAATCCGCAAAGGCATGCACAAGCACAGGCACGCCGAGATCGGCCCAGCGCAGCGCGTTCGCCACGGCCCGCTCGTCCCCGAAATTGGGCAGCGTGACCAGTACCCCGTCGATGTCGTCGCGGCGTGCGCGAAACAGATCGGCGCACAGACGCGCCTCCGCAAGCGTTTCCACCGCGCCGTTGTTCGTGGCCTCTTCGGGCGTGATCACGACATGGATGCCTTCCTGCTCCAGCAAGGCTATAACCTGCCGGCGTCCGGCGCTGCACAGATGGTCCGGGAAAAAGCCCCGGTTGCCGACAATGACGCCAAGCGTCACCGGATTATCGTTCGTCATATGCCCTCCTTCTTCGTATTTTCGATACGATGTCTGATGCGCACATCTTGCACCGGCGCACCCGCACAGGCTCTTTTCTGCAATGATTTACGCTCGCCCGCATAGAATAAACGACATGCAAGACAATCTTTCGTAACGATTATGCAACATTCTATCTATGACCTTACGGGGCGCGTAGCCGTCGTCACGGGCGGATCGGGAGCGCTGGGGTCGGCCTGCTGCCGGGGACTCGTCGAGGCCGGCGCCTCGGTGGTCATCCTGGCGCGCAACAAAAAGCGAGTCGAGGATGCCGCCCGGACGCTGGAAGAGGCCGGGGCCACGGCAGCGGCGGGCATCCCCGCGGATGTACTCAAGAAAGATCAACTCACGGCGGCCCGCGACCTCATCCTTGAACGCTTCGGACAGGTGGATATTCTCGTGAACGCCGCCGGAGGCAACATCAAGTCCGCCACGCTCAAGCCCGGGGACAGCATTTTCGACATGCCGGAAACCGCCTTCCGGCAAGTGTTTGACCTCAACCTGATCGGAACCGTACTGCCCACGCAGGTTTTTGGAGAAGTGATGGGAGCGGCAAGAAAAAACGCCGGAGAAGAAAAAACGGAAACTCCGCGCGCCGGCGCCATCGTCAACGTCTCTTCCATGGCGGCGGGCCGTGCGCTCACCCGGGTCGTGGGCTATTCCGCAGCCAAGGCCTCCGTGGAGAATTTCACCCGGTGGATGGCCGTGGAGCTTGCCCGGATATTCGGCGACGGACTCCGCGTGAACGCCATAGCACCGGGGTTCTTCATCGGAGAACAGAACCGGAGCCTGCTCCTGAACGAAGACGACTCACTGACCGAGCGGGGCCGGCAAATCATCGACCATACGCCCATGGGACGCTTTGGCGAAGTGGACGAACTCGCGGGAACACTCGTCTGGCTGTGCAGCGACGCCTCACGATTCGTGACCGGCGTGGTCGTGCCCGTGGATGGAGGCTTCGGCGCATTCAGCGGCGTGTAGCGGGGATACGGCCGCCGGCTTACGGATTCAGTTCCCCCGTATTGGTGACAGGCAACGCACCTTGTCAGACAATCCAGGACGCAGGGCCTACATCTGCACTTCCTGCTGTACTTCCTGATCCATGCCGTCTCCTCTCTCGTAGTTCCCGCGCCGTCGCTGCTGCCGTTGCCGCCCGAAATTGTACGTCAGGGAAAGATTGGCCTGGCGGGCATTGAAACTGCGGACGCTCTCCTGGTAGAACCGGGGCGTGTCGCGCGTGATGTTGAACTGCATCATGTCAAACGGATCGCGGATCTGCAGGCTTAGAGTAGCCCGTTCGTTGAGCAACTGCTGGCGCGCCCCGATACTTACCCTCGAAAACGCACCGATACGGCCGTTTTCAATGTCCATAGGCGCCCGGTAAAACCAGGAGAGTTGGACGGACAACCCCTCTCGAACACTGAGCGTGGCATTCGCGCGGGTCGACCAGCCCCAGGCATCGTTGCCGAGTCCGCTCTCCACGTTGGATCCGTCTGTCTGCATCCGAAAGGCGTTGAAACTGCCGAACGCATTCAACCGGTCCGTCAGCCGCAGCGTACCGATGGACTCGAAACCCCAGGAACTGCTTGAATCGAAGTTGCGGAACGTCGTGATCGACACCCCTCGATCGTTAATGAATTCGTACCACTGGATTCGGTTGTTCGTCTGGCGGTAATACGGAGTGAGCGTGATGGAAACAGAACCGGCAAAGTGAATGTAGCTGCCCTCCACCGCATGCGTGTATTCCGGTTCGAGATACGGATTTCCCTCGCGACGGGAATACGGATCCAGGTTGTCGTTGAAGGGATTCAGCCGCCAGGTGCTTGGGCGACTGATGCGTTTGCTGTAGCTGAACTTGAGCTGCTTCCAACTCGTTTCGGACCGGGACAATTCCCAGGTCAGGAATGCACTCGGGAAGAGACTGTTGTAATCGTTTTCGTACCGCTCGTCCGCCGTGGTCAGGTCGAACGTCGTCCGCGCCTGCTCGTAACGCAAACCCACCTGCGCGGCAATAGGCCCGAACTCCTGCTGCACGATGCCGTACGCGGCCTGGATATTCTGCCGGTAGTCGAATGTGTTCGTCCTGCGAACATCCGTCAGATACGTATTCAGGTCATAATCGAACGTCTCAACTCCGAACCGGCTGTCCAGCAAATCGATGGACCCCCTGTATCCCGCCTCCAGTTTGCCGTTGCCCAACGGGCGGGTGTAATCCAGTTGAAGTGAACCTTCGCCCGTGTTTTCCTCCTGCGTCGAACGCTGCTGGAACGAATCCGTCCCCACACCGGGAACAACCTCCCCGAGACGAAGCCCATCCAGCGCATAGCTGTTCTCGTCTTCCTCTTTCTCTTTTTCGTACCGCACCTCGGCCTGTAGCTCATGGGTCCCCGGCGCAACAATTCGGGAAAACGTGAGGCGATAATCCTGGTTCAGGTCCGTCCGGTCTCCAAGGCGTGTCCGGTCGTAGCTGTTCATCTCCACCTGATTCGCATCAAGAATACGATAGACATTCAGTCCGTCCTGATCTCCCCCGCGCACACTCAGCCTCGTAGCCAGCGACAGCACGTTCTTGTCACTCATGTTGTAATCGATGCTGGTGCTGAAGTTATGCGAATCGCCGCCGCGCTCGCCCCGATCATCTTCGTCGATCACAAAGAGCGGATCGGCTACGCGATTTTCCTGCCAACGATCCCCTGTCGAGTTACGCACGCCGTGACGGAATCCGTAGTTCACGAACGACGAGAACTTGCCCTGTATAAAATTGAGAGAGCCTCCGGCATTGTAACTCTCCTGCGTACCGCCTCCGGCCGTAAGGCTTCCACCGAAACCGAGATCCTGATCCTTGCGCAATACGATGTTCAGGATACCGGACATGCCGTCGGGTTCGTACTTGGCGGACGGATTGGGTATGACCTCTACCCGGTCGACCGAAGTTGCCGGTAACCCCTGCAGGAAGGTGATAAGCGCTTCCCCGGTCATGGACGTAGGACGGCCATTGAGAAGAATGGCCACGTTCTGGTTGCCCCGCAGACTGATATTGCCGTCGATATCCACTTCCACCGACGGAATTTCCTCCAGCACCTGGCTTGCGTCGCCCCCGGCGGACACCAGCTGGTCCCTGGTGTTGTACACGGTCCGGTCAATGCCGACCTCCATAAACTCCCGACGCTCCTCGACAATCACTTCATCCAGCATCTCTACATCGGTCTTCAATTCGATGATACCGAGATCGGCGGTCCATGCCCCCGGACGGAGAGCGATATCCGAAATCACCTCCGTGAGATACCCTACAAAGTGGACCTGCACATAATATCTTCCCGGGCGCAGCCCTTCGATCAGAAAAGCCCCTTCGGAGTCGCTGATTGCCCCGGTGGTAAGCGAAGAGTCCCGTACGCTCCACACGGCTACGGAAGCGGATGGAATGGATTCGCCCGTCTCCGCGTCAACCACGCTTCCGGAAATTTGCGTCGAGGGCATCTGTCCCCCGGGCCTTCCCCCTTCCCCCCGGTTACCGAACTGCTGGGCATAAGCCGACTGGATGGGAGCAACGGCAAACAGCAGGCCGACAGCAATGAACATCGTGGATCGTAGCATGACAGCGATATCCTTTCAGGGTGTGATGAATTTGCGCAAAGAAACGCCGGACCACGTCTGTAGCCCGAAGTTTCCGGCAAGGAGATGCAAGGAGCACACGTATAAGACCTGCAGAACGGAAAATTCATTCCATGAACGCCGCCGGCTTTTTTGAAACGCCGCCGCAGACCGTCTTGTTGCCTGCGTGTATATCGAAATAACGCACAAAAAGATGCGAGGCGCGCAAAAGCACGCCTCGCGGTCTTAAAGTATCGTTGGTGGGTTGGAAAAGCGGTAGGCGGTCAATCGGCTACCGGCAACGAGTCGGACACACGACAGCAGCGTATCCGCAACGCGACAGCGCAAACGGGCGCACGATTCATTGCGCCGCGGGCTCCTCCGTCGCGGGCCCCAGAAGATCTTCCGGATTCTCCGGTACCTCGGCGGGACGATTCACTTCGATATCGCACAGGGTACCTGAAGTACCCCCCTCCACATCAGTGTCGACGAAAATAGGTATATCCGCATCCGGGTCGGCCCCCAGAGTTAAACTGACCGTAATATCGGTAGACAGATCTATATCGCACATACCGGAACGATCATCCAGTTCCCAATCCACCATGCCCGTCGAAGTGCTGGTTTGTGTAATGGTAATCGTCACCGCATTGTCGCTCTCGGGCCCCTCAAAGGATATCATGCCTTGCTCGCGCATGCCCGACTGGCTATCGAGCGTGAAGGTGGTGTTCTCAACGGTCACCACGCATCCCGATGGAGCAAACGAAAAATCGTAATTGGGGACCAACCCCCCGCCATCCGAAGTGCCAAGCGTGACCCTACCTTGCAGGTTCATCGAACCTCCCTCGGAACACGCGTAGGTCGTATCCACCGGGATGCCTGCAAGCAGATCTTCCGGAGTTAGTGTGTCATCTTCTTCCGGAATGGCGCCGGATATCACGTCATTCACCACGGAATCCGTGCTCAGCGCCTGGAAACCGGTACCAATGGCCGTCAAAAGCGCATCCACCTCCTGCCTTGTCAGCATGTCTTCGGTTTCTTCCATGCTGTCGCAGGCGGTGAGCGCCGAACACAAAAAAAGTATACAAGCGAATACTACGTAACGGGATAACATGGCGAACCTCCACAGATTAAGGTGTATGATCCGGTGTGTAAAGAATTAAGGCAAATACTGTGCCATAAATCCTTCCATCGCATCGCAACCCGCTTAAGGACACGCTGATCAAGCCCGCAAAGCTCAGAGGCCGAGAGGCGCCCGCCGGCAAGGAATTTTGATTGGGATATCCTGAAGAAACTCCGCGAAAGCTTCGGTATATTAGGGCCTCCTTCCCTTCGACCACCGGTCAACATGTCCTCGGCACCCTTCCGGCCGGCAACCGCCCCGACCCTGTATTTCATCGGGGTAACCACAAAGCAATCTTCCATTGTGCCCATCTTCCCGAAATGGGCCGGACACCTTGACCTGAACAATGCGCGGCTCGTCGGCGTGGACGTTCCGATCGGCGCAAGCCCGGATACCTACCGGGACATCGTGCGCTTCATAAAGAACGACCCGCTCTCGAAAGGCGCCCTGATCACCACGCACAAAATCGACCTTCTCGCGGCGAGCCGGGACCTGTTCGACGAACTGGACCCGTATGCGCACCTGCTCGGAGAAATTTCCTGCATTTCGAAGCAGGGTGAACAGCTTGTCGGCCACGCGAAAGACGCTGTGACAGGCCGCCGGGCGCTCAATGCGTTTCTTCCGGACGGATACTGGAAAGAAACCGGCGCCGAGGTGCTTTTTCTGGGAGCCGGCGGCGCTACCGTAGCAACCACGAGTCTGCTTCTGACTGCCCAGAGCGACGATCAACCGGCACGAATCACGGTGACGGATGTGGATCCTGGCCGGATACGCAGTATCCAGGCCGTGCACAACCGGGTGGAGCACGATGCAAACGTACAGTATCTCCTCGTCCGGGACGCTGCAGGAAACGATGCGGCGATGCAGACCCTCCCTGCACGCTCGGTGGTTATAAACGGTACGGGTATGGGCAAGGATCGTCCGGGATCACCGGTATCCGACCAGGCTGTCTTTCCTGAGAACGGCTATGCCTGGGATTACAATTACCGGGGCGATTTCCTCTTCCTGAAACAGGCGGAGCAATGCCGCCGCGGGGTCAGGACGGTGGATGGCTGGACCTATTTTCTGTACGGGTGGACCAGCATCATCGCTGAAGTGTTCGGCGTCGCCATTCCGGAAGAAGGCCCGGAATTCGAAACCCTCTCGGACATCGCCGCCGCATACCGGCGCAGATGACCTGTGAAACAGGCACGGCCGGCAGACAAAACCCCGAAAGCCCGGCAAGGCTCGCCACGCGTCGTCGATCAGGGGGAATGACCGCTCGTATCAAGGACGCGCCGAAACACGCACACTTATCTACCGCTCCACGCGTCCCGAACCGGACCCCTTCGCCAGATTTTCAACTTCCTGCACCGAGACCAAGTTGAAATCGCCCGGGATCGTCTGCTTGAGGCAGGAAGCCGCCACCGCGAACTCAAGGGCTTCCCGGGAATTATCCTTCGTAAGCAGACCGGCAATCAGGCCCGCCGCAAACGCATCGCCGCCGCCTACGCGATCCACAAGCCGGATCTCGTAGCGGGTTGAACGCTGCGGCTCGACGCATGCCCCGTCGTCATGCAACAGGGCGCTCCAACCATTCATGGACGCCGAGAAACTCTCTCGCAGCGTAATCGCCACGGCGCGAAATCCGTACTCTTTTTTGAGTTGCCGGGCAAGACCGAAATACGCCTCCTCATCCAGTTCGGCCGCTTCCACATCGGACGCGCCTGCCCTGAAGCCGAGGCTGCGCTCCGCATCCTCCTCGTTAGCAATGCATATGTCCACATACTGCATGAGGGGGCGCATCACGGCCTGCGCTTCTTTTTCCGTCCACAACTTGGCCCGAAAGTTCAGATCGCAGCTTATGGATGCCCCGGCGCGGCGGGCGGCCCGGCAGGCTTCCTCAAGCATCCGACGAGGAACCTCGCCGAGCGCCGGGGTAATGCCGGTCCAGTGGAACCATGCGGCACCGTCGAATACGGCCTCCAGATCGACCTCTTCGGGCGCAAGTGTCGTTACGGAGCTCCCCGCGCGGTCGTAGATGACCTTGGACCCTCGCTGGCTCGCACCCGTTTCGAGGAAATAGACACCGAGACGATCACCCCCGCGTACGATAAACCGGTCGGATACGCCGTAGCGCCGCAACTCGTTGACGCACGCCTGTCCGATCTCGTGCCGGGGAATTTTGGACAGGAAAAAACTGTCGAATCCGAAGCCGGCCAGCGCCACGGCCACATTGGCCTCCCCGCCCCCGAAGGACACATCGAGGGAGGGCGTTTGCACAAAACGCCCATGCCCCGGAGGCGACAGCCGGAGCATGACCTCACCGAACGTAACCGTTTTCATAGCAACTCAGGGTGTATCCCCTTGCCTACTCCAGTTCCCTGACCCAGACATTCCGGAAGCGTACCGGGTGGTCGTGATCCTGCAGGGAAATCGGAAGCCGATCGGCATGGGCCTCGTACGGCGGGCGCGACCGATGGCCTGAAGGCCCCGTCATTTCCTCGTGGTTCTGCACCAGCACGCCGTTGTGGAAAACGGTCACGTAGGCCGGAGAAACGAGGGTGCCGTCTTCGTCGAAACGGGGGCGGCGAAACACGATGTCATAGACATTCCATTCGCCCGGTGCACTCATCGCGTTGACGAGCGGCGGATACTGGCCGTACAGCGCCGCGGCCTGTCCGTCGGGGTAGGTGTCGTTCTCGTAGGAGTCCAGCACCTGCACTTCGTAGGTATTCATCAGGAATACGCCGCTGTTGCCGCGATCCTGATCCTCGCCCTCGGGCGGCATGGGGGCAGACCACTCGATGTGCAACTGCACGTCACCGAAGCCCTGCTTCGTTTGAATGCCCCCGGTGCGGGGCACGACCTCAAAATAACCGTCGGTCACCTTCCAGGGCGCCGGATCGCCGTTGGGGCGCTCCCAAGCGGACAATTCTTCCGAAGACCCGCCCGCGAAAAGAACGATGGCGTCGGAAGGAGCCTGTCCGGCCGCCTGATCTGTGCTTGGCGTCGCTGGGGAGACCACCATGGGCCGGGGCCGCTCCCGGTCATGAACATCCCAGTCTGACGGAGTGCGGCTGCCTTGTCCTTCGGAGTCCTGGCCAAGCGCCGGAGAAGCAGCGAAAAGAACGGCAGCGATAAAAGGCATAATGCGTGTCATGGTCAAGGAAGTATATGGAATTGGATTCCGGCCAGGAACGCCCGACCGGGTGCGGGTTCATAGTAACGGCCTCCGAATGCATTGATCGACACGGAACCACTGTATCGGGTATTCAGCATATTGCGCACTTCGACAAACGGCGCAATACGCACCGAACCGGCGGCAAATCCCTCGTGCCCGAGTGACGCGTCGAAAACAACATATCCATCGTTCACGGCCGTATTGGCGTCGTTCGTAAAATACTCGCTTACAGCTTCTGCTTCCACTGTGATCCGAAAGCCCCCCTGATCTGTCCGTACCCGCCCGAAAAGACGCTGTTCGGGAACGCCGGGCAAAAGGTTGCCCTTCAAGTCCGCCTCCTGGAAAACAAAACGGCTCACGGTAGCGACAAAAGCCGCTTCCCAGCGAGGATGAGGAACCCATTGCACTGCTCCCTCAATGCCCCGATGCGTATTCTTGCCCGCATTTCGGAAAAAATCCCGGCCGAGTTCGTTTTCGAAGGAAATCAATCGCCCGTCCACGTTCATGAAAAAAACAGCCGCATCCACGAACAGATGCGCGCCCAGCGCGCCGCGCAGACCCACCTCCACGCCTCTGGCAATCTGCGGATCGAGCGAAGGGTTGAATCCACCTGTCAGGTCCGGGCGATTGACGAGTTCCGTGGTCGTAGGCGTCTCGAAAGCCGTGCCATAGTTCGCAAAAAGCAGCCATCCGCTTCCCCGCCAGGATACGCCCAACATGGGGCTCCAGGCGCTAAAAAGCCGGTTGCCGGATTGATCGCCATTGGCAAACAGGTGATCGTCCATTTCAAATCGCACCGTGCCATAGCGCAGTCCGGCCAGCACCTGCATGGCTCGAACAGGCTGGAAGCCCCCATAGGCAAAGGCGCCCAGGGAAGCCACATCCTCGACCTGATCCAGCCGAATTTCGTCACCGGGAACGCCTTGGGCGTTATTGAAATTTTTGCGGATATCATGTTGCAGCGCCCCATCGGCTCCCACACCCCACCGGATCCGTTCCCTGTCCCGCCGCAGCGCCGCCCGCATTCCTCCGGCCGTCCGGTCCAGATCGATATACGCAAAGGATAAAGGATTATCGAGCTGCCGGCGTACGCCGTACCCGGTTATGCGGAGCGTCCCGAGATCGGCCTCCTGCCCGAACGCGGCGCCAGCCTGGACATGAAGACTCTCCTTGCCGGCGCGGGCTTCTTCAAAGGCCGGACGAGCCATGGAGGGATCCGCCTCGAACTGTTCACGCGTCAGCGAACCGGGATGCTCGGTATCCTGTAAGGCAATGGCGGTCAGGATACGAAGATGCGAAGAGGAACCTGTGCGAAACCGGGCAGAGGCCCCTGCACGGCGACGAACGCCGGAAGAATAGTTCCGATACCCGTCCTGTGTCTGATTTGACACGTAAAATTGTACGGAATGCGCACCGAACGGCGCCCACCCATCGATAAGGATCCTCCGCTGCCCAAAGGAACCGGCGAGCGCCTGCGCACGCAAACGGGAAGCAGGGCGAGCATCTTCCAGAGTGGCATCACTCGACAGGAAAAGCACGGCCCCGGAACCGTTTCCCCAAAACAGGGAGGCGGGACTACGCAAGAGTTCCGTGCGGCGCAGGACGGAAGATTCCACTACGTCGAGCACCGTCTGTCCATCCGGCATCGTGAGCGGAATGCCATCCAGCATAACCTGCATGCCCCGCACGCCGAATGGAGCCCGCGCGCCCATGCCGCGCACGGAGATCCGCTCTCCAAGCGCGAAATGACCGCGGTCATTAATCCACGCACCGGGTAGCGAACGCAGCACGCGTTCCATGGAAAGTACGGGGCGAGGCAACCCGTCCGGGGAATGCGTCTCGACCGCAAGGGCGTATGGAGCCGATGCTGCGTTCGCGGCGCCCCGCACCGCCTCAACCGTCAATTCCGGAAGTGTCTGACCTGGAAGAACCGGCACCGACAACGTATCCTGGGCAATAGCAATCCCCGGAAACAGGCAAACAGCCGCCAGCCAGCATCGAACGGAAGACATGGTACCCATCATGCGATGCGGACGGTATTTACGCACCCGGCTTGTCCACGAATGGACGCCGACCCATACAGGAATCTGAATATTTCCCGACAATATGCAGCATGCCCCGTCCGGATGCACGCCCAAAAGAAACAGGAAAATATCCGACCGACAGGCAGACGCTGTCAACCGTTCTGAAATGCCTTATAGCGGATTAGCCGCCCACACGCTCTACGTTCATGGCGCTGAGGCCTTTGGGCGTCTGCTCCACATCATATTCCACTTCTTCGCCGTCCCGCAATCCTTCGTCGTATCCAAGACCGGGTATGTTGTTACGATGGACAAATACGTCCTTGCTACCGTCGTCCGGCGCGATAAAGCCAAAGCCTTTATCCACACTGAACCACTTTACTCTTCCCCGAGGCATGTTCTTTCCTGTGTTCTAATGGCGCCGCGACCTGCGTATTTCAACGCGTTACGCGCAATACAGCATAGGCGGCAAGGTAAAATGACCCCCTGTGTACCCCGTTAAAGGATATGGGTTTCCCGGACAACCGAATAACACTCACATCGAAGCGTCCGGGACGACCCCGGGATCACTGTTCTGCAAAAACCAGTCCTGCATTACATCCATCCATATCGCCAGTCCCTGCCATGAGCCACAGGGCGCGTAGTGGCGGCGAATGTCGGTATCCGTACCTCCTCCGAATTTCCGGGAAAACATCGACCGGGCCGAAGAGTCGAGCGCAAGGTAATCGAACCGGCCCAGCAATTTCATGACAGCACCGGCAGCGTACGGGCCGAACCCGCTCAGGGAACGTATCTCGGCAAACAGGTCGGCAGAAGACATTTCGGTATATAGCCATCCCTCTACGTCTATCTTTTCCTCCGCAATACGGCAGGCCAGTTCGTGAAGGTATGCATTCCGGTATCCGGCCCGCACATGATCGGAAAACATGTCCAAAGACAGATCCGCAACGGTCCCGGGAGAAGGGAAGGCGCCGGCCTGCCCCAGGTCGTTCAACCGCTGCGTCATCTGCCGCGTCATGGCCCAGGTCGTGTTGGTCGTCAATAGCGTTTTCGCCAAATCTTCCCAAACCGTGGGCGCACGCAGCAGTCGCCCGGCCCTGTGCGCCAACACCCAGGCATAGCGCGGGACACTCGCAAGCAAGGTATAAAACGGTTCCAGGTCCATCTCCAGGTTGAAAATGCGCCGGGCCACCTCCCGGAGATGTGCATGGACCGGGGGAGAAAGCAGGGCGTTCGCGGCATGCTCCGCCGCACCGGACCCATGTGCCAGCGTCTCCTCGATATGCACATGCAATCTTTCGCCGCGGGACACGCCCCCGGCTCCGTCCATATCCGCCGTAAATGCAAGGCGTACAATGCGCCCGTCCGGGAGAGATTCGATGCGGCGAAGCCGCGCATATTCTTCGTCGTGGCTGAATGGCGCCAGTTCGATCCAGCCATGACTCAGAAGCGTCGACCGGAAACGAAACGAAGGGGGGCACTCGATGGTCAGTACAGAATCAGAGGAGAGCATATTTATTCCTCTGCGAGTCGTTCGGCGCGCGCCAGTCTCTGCGCAATGTCCAACGGGAGCGCGGCCCCTTCCGTAGCCAGCGCTTCCTCATACAATGCCCGGGCCCCGGCAGCGCGGGCGCGGGCTTCCGGCAGCGATCCAAGTTGCGTCAGCAGATCGGCTTCCTCGCACAGCAAATCGGCGATGGCAAGCGCAAGACCGTACTCGAATCCGCGCGGATACCGGCAAAGCGCGACCAATTCACGGGGCGACAGTTCGCCTACCGGGCGGGGAGAAAGGTCGGCTTCTCCGAATGCCTCACGCAGGTACGCAAGGGCTTCTTCGTACCGTTCTTCGGACTTCAGTCGAAACGTTTGCGCCAGTACATGGAGCAGTACCCGAATGGCCTGCTCGATCTCCCGCATGATCAGATCGCGCTGGAACATGACCTGATACCTTACGAAGAACCGGGCAAAAAGGCCGCAGGCGCATCCGCCTCGAAGGCGGCGCCCTGCCGGAGAAATTCGGCGAATTCCGAAACCGATGCGATTCCTGTGTGCCTGTGTAGAAGGATACCGGAATACGGATCCGCAATAACATAGGTCGGAAGCGCTACGGTACCCGCCAACGCAATCTGATACTGCTGCAATGCCGGACCGGTATCGCGCGCGTCGGTATAGAGGCGCAGCAGCACGAAATCGTTCCGGAGCAGAGATGCCACGGGTTCCTCGCGAAACACACTGGTTTCCATCTGGCGGCAATTTGCACAGGTATACCCCGTGAAATCGATGAACACGGGTTTGCCTGCGCTTTGCGCCTGTTCGAACGCCGCATCTATATCTTCACTCCAGACCGGCTCATCGTCTGCGCGCCCCGAAAACACGCCGGATCCGGTCTGCGTTGCTGACGCCGGAGGAAGCCAGGCATCGATCCCGGGCAACGGCGCCCCAAAAAGACCTGGCAGCATATACAGGGAAATCCCCAGGAAAGCCGAGGCAAAAAGCAGCCGTCCGGCTCCGACAGGTTGGGCTGCCGGCTCATGAGGCATCCGGATTTTGCCAAGCAGATAAAACCCGGCAAGTCCGAAAATCACCATGGCGAGGGCGATGGCCACAGGCCGCGAAATCAGCCCCCACCCCATAACAAGGTCGGCATTCGACAAAAACTTGAGGGCGGCGGCAAGCTCCACGAAACCCAGTGTAACCTGAATGCGGTGGATCCAGGATCCTGCTCCGGGCAATGATTGCAGCGCTTTCGGGAACAGGGCGAATGCTACGAACGGCACCGCAAACGTAGCCGAAAAGACCACCATACCGATGACGGGATACACCCACTCGCCGGTCGCTGTGGCAAGCGCGAGCAGCCCCCCCACAAACGGAACGGTACAGGAAAAATGCACCAGCGTCAGGGTCAACCCCATAAAAAATGTGCCTGCATACCCCGACCGCTCGTTCCCCTGACGATTGAAGTAATTGACGAAACGGCCCGGCAGTGTCAATTCGAACATGCCGAGCAGCGAAAACGCAAACACGGCGAATATCCCTGCGATGAAAAGATTGATCCATGGATTGGCCGCAATGGTATGCGCCCCGGCCGCGCCGAGCAGGGAAGCGGCCAGCAAGCCGAGCGTCGTGAAGGTAAGGACAATCGCCGCCCCGAAGGCCAGCGCCATACGAACCGATTCGGAACGCTTCGAAGCATGCCTCGAAAACCAGGAAACGGTCAGCGGAATCATCGGAAACACGCAGGGTGTCAGGAGCGAGGCAAGCCCGGCCCCGATCGCCAGCAGAATAAAGCGCCACAGACCGCCGGCGTGCGCATCGCCGTCGTCTTCGGTGGCCGAATCAGGAGACAAGACCAGGGGAGCGCTGTCTCCGGCCAGATCGGGCACGGAACGAAGCGAGTCGTTCCCCTCGTCCCCGACCACCGCCCCGGCGCCGGATACGGAGCCCTGAACGGCAAGTCCACCCCCGATAACATGTACTACGGCCTCGAGCGGCGCCGGTGTGGGGGGCAGACACACCTCTTCGGTGCAAATCATGAACTGCACGACGCCGTTGAGCGGGCGATTTCCCGCGGGGGCATCCTCTCCAATCCGGAACGGGGCGGTAAACCGGGCCTGCCCGGTGAAGTAGCGCACCGTGGCGTCAAACCAGGGATCATGCGCCTCGACGGGCGTACTCTGGCGCATGGGGCCTGCGGGCAACAGACCCTCTTCTTCCCACGTGAACTCAACGGCAAAACTCGGACGCGGCGAATCGAGCGCGTACATCTTCCAGCCTTCCGAGATGTCCGCTTCGATCACCGCCTCGAACGCTTCCCCGGAAGCAACTTCTTCGGGGGCCACCGACACGTTCCAGGTCACATAGTCCGTGGCAGACAGGAAATCCTGCGCAAACGCTTGCGCACCCACAAACCCGGTACACAGGACAAGCGCAGCCAGCCAGCCTATGCGGGCGAGACACTGCACAAATCCAAAAACGTAGTGGCGCAAAATCGTGGTGGGCTAGGGCCTGTTAACACGATGCCGGACGCGGGACGGGCGCCGGCGTATTCCGCCGCGTCTACGCTTCCGTTTCAGGGACCACCTCGACCTTGAGTGTTGCCGAGACTTCCTTATGTACCTTCACGGTAGCCGTATAGACGCCGAGCATGCGAATGTCTTCGTCGGGCTCGATATGTCTGCGGTCGATCCGGAACCCCTGCTGACCGAGCGCTTCCGCGATCTGCGTCGGGGTGACTGTCCCGAAAATCCGGTTTTCCTTTCCGACTTTCGCGGCAATGACTACTTTCGCAGCCTCCAGTTGCTCCTTTACGCGCGCCGCATCCTCAACTTCCTGGGCAATTTTCCTTGCGCGTTGGCGTGCGAGTTCTTGTTGATGACGAACCACGGAATCCGAAGCAATCACCGCCATACGGCCCGGAATCAGGTAATTTCGGCCATAGCCGTCCCGAACCGTCACGATGTCTCCCTCGTGCCCGAGGTTTTCCACGTCCTTTAGCAATAAAAGCTTCATCGCGGTAGTTCCCTCCTATCGAACATTATCCGCCACAAACGGCAGCATGGCAAGGTGACGGGCGCGCTTTACCGCCCGGGTAAGCTTGCGCTGAAATTTCTGAGGCACTCCCGTGATACGCCGGGGCAAAATCTTGCCCTGCTCGTTGAGATAGCGCTTCAGGAGCTCAATATCCTTGTAATCGACGAAATCGATGTTTTCGGGATCGAAACGGGTTTCGGTCATGGAATATCCTGTCAATATGCTGATAGCTGCTTCCCGGAGAATTTATGCCTTATCGGAGGCTTTCGCGTCCTCAGCGGACGGTTCGGCCTCAGCCTCTTCCTTCGAGGCAGGCGTCTCAGCCTTCGCTTGCTTGGCAGATGCCTCGGTTTTATTCTCCTCAGCGGGCGCCTCCACTTTTGTTTCCTCAGCGGTTGCTCCAGCTTTTGCCTCCTTGGCGGATGCCTCGACTTTCTTCTCCTCGGCAGGCGCCTCCGCTTTCGTTTCCTCAGGAGATACTTCGGCGGTTTTCGTTTCCTCCTTCGGAGCGGACGGGGATTCCGTCTGTTCCTGGGCAACAGAAACCTGCGCCTCCTTGTCCGGGGCGGATTCTTTCGCGCCTTCCGCCTTCTCACGCGCTCTTTCTTCCTTGCGCTCCTCATAGTGACGGAGCATGACCGCATCCATTTTCAGCGTGAGGAAGCGAAGAATATCGTCCTCAAGGGTCAACGCACGTTCGAGACGAGCGATCAGTTCGCCTCCCGCCTCGAAATAGGCATTCACATAGTACCCTGTACGCTTTTTGTCGATGGGATAGGCAAGACGCTGCGCCCCCCACTCATCCACTTCAACGATATTGCCGCCCTCTTTCTCGATAAATTTCGTAACCCGACCGACCAGATTCCTGATCTGATCGTCGCTGAGGACGCTGTTGACGATATACGTAATTTCGTACGTGTTTTCAGACATAGTTCCCTGTGGAATAAAATCACGCCCGCCGCACTTGCGGCGAGCAGGGATGGCGCCGACTCCCGCTGCCGTTCTGCGCTCCATTGTTCGGATTACACTGTGAATTACAGCGCACAAACGAACCCAAAAGACATACGGTTACGGAAACCGGCATAAAAATGCGTGGCGTCATACGACCGGAACGAAACGACGTTCCCGGACTGCCGGCGTCTTTCTACTCGTTGCCCTTGTCTTCCTTCGGATCGTACAACATGCCGGTGCAAAGACACATTTTGCGCTCGGTGCGCGTGAGCACATCGTAGTTGGGACAACTCCGGCACCCTTCCCAGAACACGTCGTCGTCCGTCAACTCGGAAAACGTCACCGGCTTGTACCCGAGGTCGGAGTTTATCTTCATCACGGCCAGACTCGTCGTGATGCCGAAAACCCGGGCCTCCGGGTATTTTTCGCGCGACAACTCGAAAATCCGTCGCTTTATTTTCTTCGCCAACCCCATCTTGCGAAAATCCGGCGCCACGATCAGCCCGGAATGAGCCACATACTTCCCGTGATCCCAGCTCTCGATGTAGCAAAATCCGGCCAGACGGTCGCCGGCCAGCGCAATGACCGCCTTCCCTTCTTCAATCCTTGCCTGCACATATTCCGGGGCGCGCTGGGCAATACCGGTCCCCCTGGCCGCCGCCGCCTCTTCGATAAGGCGACTGACCGCAGGCGCATAGCGGACATGCTCGTCCCGGGCCGCCATGATGACCACCTCCTCCATCACATCGATGTCCTGTATCGGCGCAGGTTCCGGTAAGGGCATGGATTGTATCGTTCGAAATGACGTTTTCGCAACGGACAGAACCGAAAGAAACGAGAAAAGCGCCTGATTGATCCTGTGCCGGACTATGTCACCTGGATAAGGTCACTGGGCCGGCCGATAGTCACTGGAACTGTACCGTTACGATCCGGAAGCTAAATCGGCCAACTGCTCCATATTGTCCGCGGTTTGCAGCGCAGTAATAATCTGCTCGAGCGCCCCGTCCATCACTTTGTGGAGCGGATGATTCTTGTCGTCGCCCTCCAGGCGGTGATCGGTGACGCGGTCCTGGGGAAAATTATAGGTTCGTATCTTGGCCGAACGGTCACCGGACCCCACCATGGACCGGCGGACTTCGCTGCGCTCCGCCCGGCGTTTTTCCATTTCCTGCTCGTAGAGACGAGAACGCAGTACCCGAAGCGCCTTCTCCTTGTTTTTGTGTTGGCTTTTTTCGTCCTGGCACGTCACGACAAGACCGGTAGGCACATGCGTGAGGCGGACCGCCGAATCCGTCGTATTGACCGACTGCCCGCCGGGACCGCTCGAACGATACACATCCACCTTGATTTCGTTGGGATCGAGGCGTACGTCAATATCTTCCCCTTCCGGCAGCACGGCCACCGTGGCGGCGGACGTATGCAGACGCCCGGAAGATTCCGTAACCGGCACGCGCTGCACGCGATGCACGCCGCTCTCGAACTTCATAAAACCAAATGCGTCTTCCCCCCGAATCGACAGCACGATCTCTTTGAATCCACCCTTTGCGCCCGGAGACACATTCATTGCTTCGACCTTCCACCCCCGGCCCTCGGCGAATTTCTGATACATGCGGTACAGATCGCCGGCGAAAAGCCCGGCCTCGTCCCCGCCGGTTCCCGCACGAATTTCGAGGATCGCATCCCGGGCGTCTTCCGGATCTTTGGGAATCATCTTCAGGCGCAGATCGGCCTCGATGGCGGGTAGTCTGGCCTCAATGGTTTCCAATTCGGTACGGGCCATATCCGTCAGTTCGGCATCCGGCTCCTCCGCCAGTATGACGCGTAAATCGTCCCGCTCCGAAGTCGTTCGCTCGTAGGCGTCGATGGCCTGGACAATCCCTTCGAGTGTGGTGCGTTCCCGGCCCAATTCCCGGAGGCGCTGTGGATCGGTGGCCACATCCCCCTGGGCCATCAGCCGGTTGATCTCCTCGAACCGATCTTTAATCTCCTGAAGTGCATCCAGACGAATCATGGCCCCTGCGGCGCCTCAGGCCAAAGCCGGCGCATCACGAACCCCTCGTCCGATCGCCTGGGCAATGAGCCGGACCTGCGCCATCAGTTCAACGAATTGCTCGAAATAGAGCGACTGAGGACCATCGCTTTTCGCCATATCGGGATTCGGATGCACCTCTACCATGATCCCATCGGCCCCGGCAGCCACCGCTGCGCGCGCCATCGGGATGACTTTCCCTCGTATGCCCGTGCCATGGCTCGGGTCGACAATGATCGGAAGATGGCTGTTCTTTTTGATCACCGGCACTGCGGACAGATCCAGCGTATTGCGCGTATACGTTTCGAACGTGCGGATACCGCGCTCGCACAGCATTACGTACGGATTGCCTTCCGAAAGCACATACTCGGCGCTCATCAGCCAGTCGTTGATCGTCGCCGCAGGACCGCGTTTCAGAAAAACAGGCTTCCGCAGTTTCCCGACCTCTTTCAGAAGCGGAAAATTCTGCATGTTGCGCGCGCCGATCTGCAAAATATCCGCATATCGGGCGACCAGTTCGATATGACTAACCTCCATCACTTCGGTAATGGTCTTGAGGCCATGTCTGTCGGCAGCGGCGCGCAGCAATTTCAACCCCTCTTCCCCCAGGCCCTGAAAAGAATAGGGAGAAGTCCGAGGCTTGAATGCGCCGCCGCGTAAAAACGCCGCCCCACAGGCGGATACATGCGCTGCCGTATCTTCGATCTGCCGTTCGTCCTCGACCGAACAGGGGCCGGCCATCACCATAAGTTCTTCGCCGCCTATGGGTACGCCCCCCACGTCGATCACCGTGTTCTCTTTCTTCCAGGACCGGCTGGCGAACTTGTACGGCTCGGTGACCCGGTACACCTCCGCCACGCCCTCCATGACCCGGATATTCCGGGGATCGAATTCGGGCTTCACGCCAATGGCGCCCACTACCGTCTGGTTCACTCCGCTGGAACGGTGTACGTCGAATCCGTATTCGTTCAGACGCTCGATCACGTCCTGAATCCGGCTTTCTTCCGCGCCTGGCCGAAAAACTACGATCATGGGAAGGAATGGAATGGTTGGTAAGCGTGTGACAGAAAAACCGGGTAAGCGAATGCGGCGCACCGCACGGTCTGTAGTTTCCGTTTTTATTCAACAGACAACCCGCTGTACGCTATAAACGCCGTATGGCGTATCCCCGGTTTCATATAGCGGCCTGTTCCCAGGCAAATTACAGGATACGATTCGGATGGCAAGGTACTTTCACTGGTACCGTTCGAGTGTGAATTTCTCTCCGAGGTACCGTTCACGTACTTCCGGGTCGTGAGCAAGCGCCTCGGAAGTGCCCTGTTTCAGAATATGCCCCTCGTAAAGCAGGCAGGCGCGATCCGTAATAGCCAGCGTCTCATGCACATTATGATCGGTAATGAGTACGCCGATGCCGCGCGCCTTCAGCCCGGCCACCACCGCCTGGATATCTTCCACGGCGATGGGGTCCACGCCGGCAAAGGGTTCATCCAGCAAAAAGAATTTCGGCTCGATGGCCATGGCGCGGATAATTTCGGTGCGCCGCCGCTCGCCGCCCGACAAGGCGTACCCTTTCGAGCGGCGTACGCGCTCGAGGCCGAATTCGGCAATCAGCCCATCGACGCGGGCATGGCGCTCATCCCGCCCGATGCCCTGAAATTCAAGCACCGCATGCAGGTTGTCCTCTACGGAGAGTTTCGAAAAAATGGACGCTTCCTGGGCAAGGTAGCCGAGACCCAGACGGGCCCGTTTGTACATCGGCATGGACGTAATGTCCTGCTCTCCCAAAAAAATCCGCCCTGCGTTGGGCCGAACCATTCCGACAATCATATGAAACGTAGTCGTTTTCCCGGCGCCGTTCGGGCCGAGCAGACCTACAATTTCCCCCTGCGATACGTGGATGCTCACATCGTCCACCACGTCGCGATTCTTGTACCGCTTCGTGAGACGCTCGGCGCGGAGCGTCACGGGGGCAACAGGGAGCGCAGCGGGAGCAACAGGGAGCATAGCGGGAGCATCAGGGAGCGTAGCGGGAGAAACTGCGTCGCCGGAAAACGCCATACGGGTCAATCCATTGGTTCCGGAAGCGGATCGGGGACGCCGGAAGGTTGGAAACCATTGCGCCCCTGCCATTCGACGCGCTGGAGAAATTCCCGTTTCCACGGACGGCGCTCGGGTCGCCATACGAATCCCTCGAGCGAGAGCGAATCGGGAAGAATTTCCTCCGAATAATATACGCCTTCCGTATCGCGGATCGCTTCGAGGCGATCGATGTCTCCCTCGAGGAAATGGAGCAGAACCTGGTCTGCGGACATATGGACAGCGCCCTCGGGCGAACCATCCTCACCGGTTCTGAAATGAATGGCTTCGGCTTGCGGCCCCGCCGAAAGCGTACGCAGGGAATCCTGTTCGAACGCCGCTTCGATCCGTTTGCCGCGCAACTGATGGATCCGGTTCGTCACCGAATCCGGACGGGCCGCAAAGGCGCTTCCCAGCACAAGCAGGGTTTCCGCTTCTTCGCCGCTTCCCTCGACCTGCAACGTATCTCCGCTTACCTGATTGTCCTGGAACCAGGCCAGGGGATTATCGAAAAACCAGGCAGTGGTGCGCTGAATGTCCGCCCCGTCTTCGCCCACGGTGGTTATCCTGTCATAGACCACCGAGTCCGCAACGGCCGTAAGGTTACCATGCAGGATACGTACCGAGTCGACGGCCACGAGCCGCTCCAGCGAATCCCGCCGGGACGATTCGAGGACACGGGCGCGCACCATCAACGTATCCGTGTCGGCGCCGGTCGAATCCTCCCGGATCCGCAGCAACAGAGGATCGCCTTCCATGCGGCTGTAGCCGGTGCTGTCCTCGTTATACGCCCGGTCCCCGAAAAGAAGCGACCGGACGAGTTGTCGTTTGGCATCGGCCTGTCCGGTCGTATCGACGCGTTCGACGAACACGTTGCCGCGGGCAAGCGATATATCCGTTTCCCGATGATAGGTCACCGTATCCGCCCGCAGCGATGCATTGTCTTCCACCAGCACCACGTCCCCGTAGAAATCGGCCCGCTTCTCGTCCGAAAGGTATTCCCCGGCCAGACTGGTCAGCACCGCGGCGCGGTCGGTCAATGTGACGCCCTCCGAAAAACGGGCGCGTTTCGAGCGGGTGAAATACAAACCCGACGGCGCTTCCAGCAAAACGTCTCCGTCGGAAAGGCTTATGCCGCCGCGCGCATGGCCCGTCTTGTCGCGGCTGTTGTACAGCACCGTATCGGCGCGCAGGGTATCGCCGCGCTCGATCACCAGCACATCTCCCGTGAAAAGGATCTCGCGGCGTTCCGGGTATTGGACAGCCCGACGCGCCCGCAAGCGTGTATCCTCCTGCTGCAAGCGCACATTTCCGATGAGACGCCGGATGCGCTCGCCCGCTTCTTCTGCGCCTTCCAGCAAATCGGCGCGGACATCCACTTCCTGCACCCCGGTGGTGTCGGCGTCCTGCGCATAGATCGGCAGGGACGCACCCGCACCAATGCACAGACCCACTACAAGACGACATACCATGCTTCGGGCGACGTATTTCATTCTTCGCGCACGGTTACCCGGCCGGTCATGCTGCGCAACGTATACTCGTCGAGACGCTCGTCCGCTTCCAGCGAATACCCCTGAACCTGTTCGTCCGGCGTCGAAATGCGGACAAACCCGGGCGTTCGAAGAGCCTGCTCGCGCTCGAACCAGACCAGATGCTCGCTCCACAGCGCCTTGTCGCCCTGCGCACGGACTTCGACATTCCCTATCGCCTCGAATCGCTTTCTATTGTCGAGAAGCGTAACCCGATCCGCGAAGACCGTAGCGGAGGAATCTCCGGTTTCATCGTACAACAGAACCGTCACGCGTCCTCCGATCGAGTCGCTCTGCAAGACGGTCCAGGTGCTGTCCCCTTCTTCGAACGTCGCCATATGATCCGCGCGCATCTTCAGACGCGGACGCGAGGAGGCCTCTCCGGGAATCGTTTCCGTCACATAATACTCGGCGCCCCAGCTTTCCTGCACGGGATCCGCCTCGGAGCGAATGTCTTCCATGGCAGCCGGAGGAGCGGTGGTGCGGCCGCAGGCTGCAAGCATGCCCACACACAGGAACAGCACGAGATTCAGACTGCAACGCATGGCAAGGCGCGTCGTCAGGAAAGGGGAAGCGATCCGGAAGAATTGGACCATGCTTTACGCGCGCCGGGAAGATGGGTTCGTGCGCATTGTCTCGCAGACACCATCCTTGCGGCGCCTGCGAGCTTTGCGAACTTAATAAGAGTATACCGAGATACCCTAAGCCTGGAGCGCCTCGGCCCGCTGCCGGAGCAGACTGCGGTCCGGCTTGAGCCCCTCTCCGGCAAGATCGGTCGGCCACGGATAGAAGGCGTCCGGCGTCATGAATCGGGGAAGTACCGCTTCCACGGCGGCGCGCAGGCGGGATGCATCGATTTCTCCGTCCGCCGTCCCGACAAAAGCCACCGGGCGCTGGCCGTATTCCTCGTCCTGCACGCCCACAACAACCACGCGCTCGACCCCTTCCACACCTGCCAGAACCACCTCGATCTCTTCGGGCAGAATATTCTCTCCGCCCGATATCAGGAGGTGATCCATACGCCCACGTACAATCAGCCGCCCGGAAGCATCCAGCCTGCCCATGTCTCCGGTTGCAAACCATCCTTCCTCGTCAAAAGGACGCGCAAGCCGATCTCCTTCGATATATCCGGCAAAGCATGTGCGCCCCCGCACCATGATCTGCCCTGCTTCGTCGCATCGGAGCTCCCGCCAGGGCAGCACCCGGCCCGACGTACGCAAGGCCACCGGCCCCGCGCCGGGAGGCGTAGCCGTCACCTGCGAAGCCATCTCCGTGAGGCCGTAGCTGGTATGTACGGGCAGGCCGCGCCGTACGGCCTCGTCAATCAGGACCGGTGACACGGCGCCGCCTCCGAGCAACAGCGCCTTCTCCGGGTGCACCGCACCGGATTCCGCTTCGCGCAACAGCCGCCGGAGTTGGGTGGACACCATGGAAGCATGGGTCACCTTCCGGACGGATGCAGCAAGGGAGTCCGCCGGATCGGGCAGTATCACCGTGGCTGCGGCAAGCAGACACCGAAAAAGAATCGCAAGCCCCCCCACATGCCAGAGCGGCAACGACAGGAGCCAACGATCGCCGCAAGCCAGTGGCATGTTGTCCTGCGCGCCCAGCGCACTGAAATAATGATTCCCGTACGTATGGAGCGCAGGGCGGGCCGCACCGGACGACCCGGAGGTGAACACGATGGTGGCGGGTGCATCCTCGGAAAACGGCGGCACATTCCCTCTGCCCCGTTCGATCAGATCTTTCGCCGCCACCGCCGCTTCGAGCGGACGGTCGCCGACCGTAAGCGATACGCCCAGATTGCGGCATCGCCCGGCTACCGTAGCCTCGGGAAGGCGCATGGAAATCGGACAGGCAACGGCCCCTGCCCTCATTGCCGCAAGAAGCAGGATCACCGCTTCCACGCTCCGGTCCATGATGAGCGCTATGCGATCTCCCCTGCCCACTCCCTTTTCCGCCATGCGGCGGGCCGCCCCCGAGACAAGACGGTCGAGTTCCCCATACGGCACCTCGACGCCGGGACCCGATAGCGCCGTTTCAAGAGGCGCCCGGAGCGCCGCCGTCGAAAGCAGACAGGGAATGTCCATGGGGTCAGGACAACCGGTTACATGATCCGTCCAAGGCCGAAAAGCAGGCAATACGCGAGCAGAAACCGCGAGGTGGAACCCAGGAGCGGGTTCAATACCGCGGGATCGCTTGTGGCGCCCAATGTTCGCAGGTTGGCCAGACCCCAGGGCGTTGCAAGCAACGCAATAAGCATCCACCCATTGCCGGCAAGCATCGCCGACGCCGCAACCACCACAACCGCGCCTGCCATGCATACGCCGTAGAGCGCTACGCCTGCACTGCGCCCCCATCGCACCACCAGCGTTTTCTTCCCGGCGGCCCGGTCCTCCTCGATGTCTCGCGTATTGTTCACGAGCAGAATGGCGGTAGCGAGAAACCCCGGTCCCAACCCAGCCAGCACAACCGGCCAGGAAAACGCCAGCGCCTGCACATAGTGCGTCCCGGCTACGGCCACTGGACCGAAAAACACCAGCACGAAAAGATCGGCAACGCCGAGGTACGCCAGCGAATAGCGCCCCGCCGAATAGATGGCCCCGCACAAAATGGACACCAGCCCGACGAACAGGAGAAACCACCCTCCGCGTACAACCAGATACAGACCGGCCAGAAAAGCGATCAGAAAAGCAATAGCCGCTGCGGTGCGGACCGCCCGGGGACTGGCCAGACCCGCTTGGGTGATGCGCAGGGGCCCCTTGCGGTCCGCCGTATCGGCGCCCTGCGCGAAATCCTGGTAATCGTTTGCATAATTCGTGCCCACCTGAATGAACACGGCAACGAGGAATGCGCAACACGCGGAAAGCGCATGAAAGGCATCGTCTCCGAACGCAAAGGCCGTCCCGAGGAGCACCGGCGCCACTGCGGCCCACAGCGTCTTCGGACGGGCCGCCCGGATCCAGATCGTCCAATTCGGACGCTCCTCTTTCGATGGCATGGGAGACTTTCCGGCGATGGAATCAGATGTCGGGGGCGCGTTCAAGGACGATACGGGAACTGCGAGAAGTCCGGCTTGCGCTTCTCATTGAAGGCATTGCGCCCTTCCTGCCCTTCCTCGGTCATATAGAAAAGCAGCGTAGCGTTCCCTGCCAGTTCCTGCAGGCCCGCCTGCCCGTCGCAATCGGCGTTCAGTCCGGCTTTCAGGCAGCGGATGGCCATTTGCGAATTCCGCAGAATATCCCGGCACCAGCTCACGGTTTCCTCTTCCAGCTTCTCCAGGGGCACGACGGTATTCACCAGGCCCATCTCCAGCGCCTGACGGGCATCGTAGGGACGACACAGAAACCATATCTCGCGGGCTTTTTTCTGGCCCACGATGCGGGCAAGATACGAGGACCCGTAGCCCCCGTCAAACGATCCCACCTTGGGCCCCGTCTGCATGAACCGGGCGTTCTCGGCGGCAATGGTAAGATCGCACATCACATGCAGCACATGGCCGCCGCCCACAGCCCAGCCGGCCACCATGGCGATAACCGGCTTCGGACAACTTCGTATCTCCCGCTGAAAATCAAGCACATTCAGCCGCATGACGCCCGTGCCTTCTTCCGTATACCCGGCGTCTCCGCGAATCTTCTGGTCTCCGCCGGAACAGAAAGCTTCCGGGCCCTCTCCGGTAAGAATAATCACGCCGATCTCGTGATCGTCGCGCGCATCCTGGAGCGCGTCGCGCATCTCCGTAACGGTAATAGGTCGGAAGGCATTGCGTACTTCGGGGCGATTGATGGTGATTTTGGCGATCCCTTCCGCCTTGTGATACGTGATATCCCGGTAGGATTTCGCTTCTTGCCAGTCTAATGCAGGAGTCATGGGTCAGGGTTGTTGGTAAAAACGGGAACGGTGTCTGCAAACTGCTCACAAATCATGGTTTCCAGCCGCCGGTGCAGTTCCAGATTTTCGGCGCGATCGGTCGTGACTTCAATGATCCGGCTTTCGCCGGACGAAAGTGCGCTTGCGTACGCTTCCGACAGAGTATCCATGTCATGAACATGGTCGTAGCCGAGACCGAACATGCGGGCGGCCTGCTCGAAACGATACGGGTGCGGCGTGCCGAACATCGGTTCGAACGCCTCGCCGCAACGAGCTACGGGAAGAAACGAAAAAATACCTCCGCCGTGGTTGTTGATTGCCACAATAATAACCGGCTCCGGCGCAGAAGCCGCCAGCGCCAGACTGTTCAGGTCGTGCAGCAACGCGAGATCGCCCGCCACGAGAATGGCCGGCGCGCGGCGCCCGTACGCCAGTCCGACCGCCGTAGCCACACTGCCGTCGATACCGGAAGCGCCACGATTGGCGGCTACGAACGGCGCCCTGCCGGCAGCATCCCCGAACATATCCATGTCCCGGATCGGCATACTGCTGGCAAGCACAAGCGTGGCCTCGTCGGGCGTATGCCGCGAAAGCAACCGGGCCACGGCAGGCTCGGAAAGGCCGTCCGGCATGTGCTCGTCCATCGTGCGGGCTACGGTGTCGGAGGCTGCCGCCCAACTTGCTGTCCAATCCTTATTACCGGTCCCCTCGCTCGCTCCTTGTCCCGTTTTCAGATGATCCATAACGGACCGGGAGAAAGGCGCAATACCGGTCTCGATATATTCTGTCACGCAGTGGCCGGGATCCATCCGGTCGGGAGATTCGCGCACGACCGCAAACAAGGCGGGACGCACATCGGCCAGCCAGGCATTCAGCCGCTTCGACACGGCTGCCCCGCCGAAATACAATACGGCGTCCGGCGCATGGGACACCCGAAACGCTTCGCTCGCCAGCGCCAGATCGTACCGCGAAGCCGTCGCGCCGCCTTCCGCAACCCCGTCAGTATGCCAGTCCGCAGGCGATGCACCCGAAAATCGGAGTTGCGAACACACATCGGGCAGTAGCGGCCAGCCGAGTTCGCTCGCCAGCCGCCGGACCGCATCGGCCTGGGTCCGGGTATGGAAGCGCCCGGCCACGACCAACCCGCGCTTCGCCCGGCGCAGGGCATGCATCAGGGACTCGAATCGAGGCGCATCGAAGGAATATGTTATAGGAGTTTTTGAAATATCCGCGGCCGGATCATGCCCGGATTTAGGAGTTTTTGAAATGCCTGCGGCCGATTCGGACCCGGCCGTAGGAGTTTTTGAAATGTCCAGGCCCGAGCCGTACCGGGTATACGGTTTCTCCGAATCCTGCCACGCCCGCAATCCATCGAGATACGCTGCATAGCGACTTCTATCGGGATTGGAAAACAGGGGCTCGCGATACATCACATTGAGATGCACCGGACCGGCGGGCATTCGTCTCGCCCGGTACACCGCCTGATCCGCCGTGGTGAGCACGACCGCCGGGTCGATCGCCGGATCCGGGGCGGGCAGGTCGAATTGCCACCGCACGTAGTTTCCGAAAATCTTTACCTGATCAATGGTCTGATTGGCGCCGGCAGCCCGCAGTTCCGGAGGGCGATCCGCCGTCACGAGAAGCATCGGCACACCGTCCATCGATGCCTCCACCACGGCAGGCATGCCGTTCGCAACCGCCGTCCCGGAAGTCGTAATCCATGCGGCAGGCCGCCGCGCGGCGCGCCCGTACCCGAGGGCGCAAAACGCCGTGCCCCGCTCATCATAGTGCATCACACACTCCGCGCGGGGATGGGCCGCCACGGCAAGCGCCAGCGGAGCGCTCCGGGAGCCCGGCGCAAGACAGAACAGGCCGACGCCGGCGCGAATCAACTCTTCCACGAGAAGATCGGCCCATATCTGGTTGATGCCGGACGGTTCGGGAGTGGTCATGTGCCTCGCTGCATTTCACCTGCCTGAAAATATAAAGCACGGGTCGGGTCGGCGCACCCGGTAAAAATCCCATGCCCTCACTCCAGCACCCCCAGGATATCGCTGATCTTCTGTTCGATTTCATTCCATTCCGCCATCGGATCGGATCCCTCGACAATCCCGGCGCCGGCAAACAGAAACAGAGTGCGATCCCGGACGAGACCGCACCGGAGCGCCACCGCAAACTCCGCCCCCTGAGGACCTATCCACCCTACCGGCCCCGCATACCAGCCCCGGTCGAATCCTTCCAGATCGCGGATGGCCGCCAGCGCAGGCTCGACAGGATACCCGCCCACGGCAGGGGTAGGATGAAGCGCCGCCATGACATCGCTTCCGTGTATATCTCGCTTCAACAGACCGCTGCTGCGCGAAACGAGATGCCACCTCCGGGCCTGCTGCAACCCGGACGCCTCTTCGTCTATTCGAAATTCCTGACACAATGGATCGAGCGCAGTACGAATGCTTTCCCGTACGTACGCATGCTCGCGCTGGTCCTTGGCGCTGGCAAGCAACGAGGCCAGCGCCCCGGCGTCTTCGGCCTCCGTATCGCCCCGCACGCAGGTGCCGGCTACAGCCTCCGTGCGTATGTACCGTCCGCTGCGATGGAAAAGGCGCTCCGGCGTAGCTCCCACAAGGGCAGCGCCCGGCTCGAACTGAAATCCGTAATGAAAACAACTCGGGGTGGCCCCTTGAAGCTTCTTCAGCAAGGCGAAGGCGTCGAGCGATTCAGAAAAGGTCAGGAGCGTGCGGCGGGCGAGCACCACTTTTTCGAGATGTCGGCGGCTCTGCGCGAACGCGTCCAGCGCCCATCCGACGCCCCGCCCCCAACCCGCCTGGTCCGGCTTATCCGTCCGTGAAAGCAGAAGCGGCATGTGCGCGCCGAATGCCGCACCGGCAAAATGATCCGGGAACCGGAGCCGCTCGATATCGGACAGAATAGCGTCCTTGCGGGACAGGTCGCGGGGCAGAATAAGATTACACGCTAATACGCCGCGGTCTTCGTTCCGCAGATACGCAAACCGGGGGAGCGTGAACAGAAACGTCGGAAAACCCTGCCAGACCTCGTCGTCGGAAGCGCTCGGATCGAACCGGAATCCTCCGAAGTAGCGCGCCCGGGCATCGCTTTTCGGCAATACGGCATCGAGCTGCGCGCGTAGCGTACCATACCCTGCATCCGGGCCGCCCATGCACCGGTCCGCCTCGCCGACCGCCGCCGTTACCATGCTGTCCCGGCGCCCGTGCCAGTATATTTTCGGAAGCAGGGTCTGCGCCGCAAGCCACGCGGGCGCATCGAGCGGCGCCATCGGGACGATCAGGCGCACAATGCGCCGCTCCCCGTCAATGTCTCCTGCCTGATGCAAGATCTCCTCCACCCGGCGCGCAAGCACATGTTGTACATGGCCGGGATCGTCGAGGGTCTCGTCGGAAACAAGAATGTCTTGTTCGTCAAGCATGCGTGCGCCGTATCGGCCGCCTCAATCGATGCGTTGGTAATACGCAAGGCGCTGCGGAATCATTTCCACATCCCGAAGCTCGATACCGTCCGGCACCTCCAGATGCGGTTCCACATAACCGGTGGTGTCCCTGCGGATATCGTCCCAGGAAACCGTTGCAAAAAAATCCATGGCCTGTTGCGCGGCCTGGTACTGCGACAACATGACCCGGTAGCGTATTTCTACCGCCGCAGGCTCAAGCGATACGAGTTGGCGCGTGGACGGTTGCCCTTGCACCGTCACGACGATTTCGCGGGTATCCTCCGTAAACTCCCGGGAAATCGCCCGAAACAGCACATCCTCTACATCCTTCTCCACAAGCCCCCCCAGCGTATCCACAAGCGCCAGACGCACCTCGAACGTATCGCGCACCGCCTGGAACGCTTGCGGAACTGTGGGCCACTCGGTCAGGCCGCTCACGACAGAAACGGCCCCCGCCACAATCACGGAATCCGGAAACACCTCCGGCGGCGCAAGCAAATCATACGTAGCGGGCGTTTCGAGTGTTACATTTGGCCGGATGGGGACGACGCGCACCATCCGCCGTTCCTTGAACAAATTGGCGACCGCAGGCGTGACGGACTGCACCTGCACTTCCGGCAGAAACTCCGAAACGGCGTCAATGACCTGCACCTGCGACTGGGAAGCGTCAATGGGAACGACCGGGGAACGCAGTCCGAGCCTGAGCAGGGTCCACCCTTCGCCGGCGGCCTGCACATGCACTATTTCCGGGGGATACTGCGAAAGCGCCTGATCTTCGGGTACATTGACTACCTCAACGGGCAATTCGATGGTTCTCGTATGCGTCTCGCGCATGGTGAACGTGAACCAGAGGAGTGTCGACAGGAGAATCGCCAGAACGATTTCCACGGTGCGGCGGTTCGAGCCCGTTTCCGCATTCCGGTCGGAAGGGCGCGTCAGCAACGGACGGGCTCCCAGCGCCTGACGCAGACGCTGCCGGAGCGTGGTTTGCAGGGATTTCCTGCCCGATTCCGAATCGATTGGAGACACGGCAGATAGCGAAATGAAAGGTCCGGCATTAGACGCGCGCGCCGCCAGGTTTGTTCATCGCCGCCGAAACCCCCGCTACGTTCCCTACGTCATTTCGCGAGGGTCATGCGCCCTGACTGGACCAGCATCTCCGAGCCCGCCTGCGCCCTTATCTGATAGACATACACGCCCGAGGGCAACGAGGAGGCGTTCATTTCAAGCGAATGGCCCCAGCCGCTCGATAAGGACACGGGGCTTGTGACGATCACGTTCCTTCCCAGAACGTCAAAGACATGCACCGTCACTTCGGCCGCCGACGGCAGGTCGAATACCACGCGCGTCGAGGGATTGAACGGATTGGGATAATTGCCGTGCAACTGGAAAGCTGTTGGAACCTCGCCTTCGGCATCGAACGCATGGGTTACGATATCCGATACGTCCCACAGCTTGATGAAGCCATCCCACGCTCCCGACGCCAGCATGTTACCATCGGGCGAAAAGGCTACCGAAGTAATCCAAAACGTATGTCCCGATAGCGTTTTGACATTGAATCCGGTAGCCACATCCCACAGCCGGACGGCATTGTCATCGCCTCCCGAAGCCAGGAATTTTCCATCGGGTGAAAAGGCTACCGAATTGACATTCCTGTAATGCACCGCCAACGTTTTATTGAATCCCGTAGCCACATCCCACAGCTTGGCGGTTCCGTCAGCGCTTCCCGAAGCCAGTAATTTTCCATCAGGCGAAAAGGTTACCAAATTGACATTTCGGTCATGCCTCCCGAGCGTTTTAATGAATCCCGTAGCCACGTCCCACAGCCGGACGATTCCGTTAGCGCTTCCCGAAGCCAGTAATTTTCCATCGGGCGAAAAGGCGACCGAATAGATAATCCCCAAATCCAAATCCTCCCTGAACGTTCCGATATCGGACCCCGTAGCCACATCCCACAGCCTGATGATCCCGTCATTGCCTCCCGAGGCCACTATGTTTCCATCGGGTGCAAAGGCTACCGAATAGGCGCGCCCGGCATTTCTCAATAGCGTTGCGGTGTTGGCTCCCGTAGCCACATCCCACAGTCTGACGGTTCCGTCAAGACCCCCAGACGCCAGCATGTTACCATCAGGTGAAAAGGCGACCGAATAGATAACCCTGATATACCCCGTGTGCCCCCTGAGCATTCTGATATTGGATCCCGTAGCTGCATCCCAAAGCCCGATGGTTCCGTGCCACCCCCCCGAGGCCAGCATGCTACCATCAGGCGAATAAACAACCGTCAGGGGTCTGCTTCCGGGTCCAAACGTAGAGGCAAGACTTCCCGAAATCACATCCCATAGCCTGATGGTTCCGTCATAGGACGCAGATGCAAGGGTACTGCCATCGGGCGAAAAGGCTACCCCTCGAACCGGATGCGTATGCCCCGCGAGGAATGCGGTGATGGATCCCGTAGCCACATCCCAAAGCCTGATGACATTGTCTCCGGACGCAGATGCCACAATACTACCATCGGGCGAAAAGGCTACCGAATAGACGGGCCTGGCATGGCCCGGTAGCGTTGCGGTGCTGTATCCCGTAGCCACATCCCACAGCCTGACGGCTCCGTCAAAGGCTCCCGAAGCCAGCATGTTTCCATCGGGCGAAAAGGCTGCCGAAGTGACCCAATGTGTATGCACAAATGTTTGGGGGCTTTCTCCCGTAGCCACATCCCACAGCCTGACGGTTCCGTCATCGGATGCAGATGCAAGAGTACTGTCATCGGGCGAAAAAACTACCGAACGGACATCCCCGGCATGCGTCCCGAACGTTTTACTGAATCCCGTAGCCACATCCCAAAGTCTGGCGGTTCCGTCAGCACTTCCCGAAGCCAGTGATTTTCCATCGAGCGAAAAGGCCACCGAATGAACAAAATGTCCATGCGAGAGCGTTGCGGTGTTGGATCCCGTAGCCACATCCCACAGCCTGACGATTCCGTCGGCGCTTCCCGAGGCCAGCATGTTTCCATGGGGCGAAAAGGCCACCGAAGTGACCCGATGTGTATGCACAAGCGTTTGGATGCTTTCTCCCGTAGCCACATCCCACAACCTGATGGTTCTGTCATCGGACGCGGATGCCACGGTACTGCCATCGGGCGAAAAGGCGACCGAAAAAACCCAAGCCGTATGCCCGAGAGTAGAACTATGCGGCCAACTCCTTACCAGTTGACCGAAGCTCTTTCCGTGTAGAAACGGCGCAGACGCCAACAAAAGACCAACAACCACATGCCTGCCAATCCATGAGACAGGAAAAACCGGATGACGCTTATGCTGTCTGGCGCAAAAGCAACCTGCACGAATCGATTGCAGCCCGCAAAAACGAAATGGAGAGTACATTGTCCTCGTCTACCGTCTTTTGAAATGAAAATGGGGGTCTTCCGGATGACGATACGCCTGTATGTTTTGCGATCACAATGCATTCCCTAAAATCCATGAAAATGATCACAGGAGCGATTGCCCGCGAAACATCATAAATTTAAAAAATTACACATAAACCTCATGCCCGAAGTCAAACCTCCTGAACAGATATGTCTGTTTTTCTCAGACCGCCAGTGTTTCAGAGAAATGGTCCAGGAAAGTTAGACAGTCTCTCCCTCGACTAACCCGCATCCGCCAGCAACCCGGCCATCCGGCACCGAAATGCGCCGTGTTCCATCGAGCGGGGAATCCGGGCGAGCTGGCAGGATGCCTGACCCAGCACGCGGGCCAGCATCTCCCGCCACCTGTGGAGCACCTCGGTCACGGAAACAATCGGCGGAAGATCGTCTGCCGCCCGATTCACCGCATGCCAGTGGAGATGATTGTGAAACCCGGCATATTCCGCCTGCATCACGCGTACGCTTATCTCCGCTGCGCGGGCCGGAGAAATGTCGGAAATATGGAGGTCCGGCCGGTCCTCCCGGACCAGGATGACATACCGGTATAAAGGACCGCCTTCCCTGTCGAAGCTATCGTACAGGGCGGCAGGAGCCATCCGGCGGCGAACGAAAGCAGGCCCCCGGCGACGATGCAATGCCCAGTGCAAGCGGTCTGCCGCCGTGCGCCCGCCCAGCAAACGACCGGCCAGTTCCGAATCGCCTTCAATGTTGTAGGCATATATCTTGGGCGAGGCCAGATTAGGCCACACATGCCCATTCCCCCCTACGAAGGAAATGTCGTCGGCTACGAACCGGAAGCCGTGCCGGCGGCACAACTCCAGCGCCAGCGACGTCTTGCCCGTGCCGCCCGTGCCCCCGATCAGGGTTACGCCGCGCGCATCCGAGAAGGAAGAGGCATGCACAAGCGCCAGGTCCGGCGCCCAGTAGGCTGCAGGTCCGGCCACCCACTCGTGAAAAATAACCCCGGCGCGTTCCTCGCGAGAGGTATACTGTATATCCGCCATGCGGCGCAATCCCCGCATCAGGGAAGACTTTGCGGAAACCGGATAAAAATCGACGCCGAGGAGACGATCCTCTTCAAGACGAAAACGCACGGTCGCCATGCGACCCTTTATAACGAAACCGTCCTCCATCTCACAGTGAACGGAAGGATTGGCGAATCGCAGCCCGGCGTATTCGACCGGCGCATACCGGACAACAAGGTCCGGGGGGGCTGTCGCAACCGCAGGAGGATAGGCCGCCAGCTCTTCCTGCAGGATGGCCGCGCCCTTCGAAGCGTCGCAGCGAACCTCCACATTCCGCCCCATCATGCGATATGCGCACACTCGCTCAGCGGACATGACGCCCTCCCCCTGTGAATCCGGCTAAAATGGTCAGCAACTTCTCCCGGCGCCGATCCCGGTGAAAAAAACGCTCGATACGCGCACGGGCTGCCGTGCGCAAGACCGGATCCGCTGCGCGCAACGCCGCCCGAATCGCCTCGCATACCGCGGAAGCGTGCGACTCGTCCACCAGGAAACCGGCCTCGCCAATACAATCCGGAATGCCGAACACCCGGCTCCCCACCGGCACGCATCCGCACAGCATCGCCTCGCACAATACGTTCGGGAAGCCCTCCGCTCTCGACAACTGCACATACACGGACATTTCGTGATACTGCGCCGGCAACTGCTCGCGCGGCACGGGCGGAATCATCTCGACGTTCGGCGGCGGATCGTATCGCGCCGCGATCGCTTCCCGATTCCGCACGCCTACGATCCGGAAACGAACATCCGGCATGAGACGGGCCGCGTCCAAAAACAAATCAATCCCTTTGATCCGGAAAGTCCGTCCCTCGTCGATGAACCCGACTGTTCCCACTACCGGAGCCCGGTCGTCGGGACCCGCAGGCCACGCCCCCGGATCGTAGCCCGTAGGAACGACAAGAACAGCAGCGGGCGTATCCGGCGCAAGCATCCGGAAACCGTATTCCCGTGCTTCCGGCCCTTCCGAAAAACGGTTCTTCGACCGAACCAGCGACGGCGACACGGGAAGCAGTGCATCCGCCCGGCGAAACACCATGCGGGCCAGCCGGCGGCGCCAGCCGGTCAGCGCCACGCCATGCCCCAACGAAGGCAAGGAGACCGCATCGAAGCCCCCTACCACGGCCAGCACGGGTTTCCGAAAACAGCGGGCCGCCGCAACCGGCAGGACCATGTGATAGTCGACGAACCAGCCGTAGACGGCCACTGCCCCGGGAAGCTCCCGGAGCAACCAGAAGAGTTGTTTGCAAAACAACCCTGCAAACGCGAACAGGCCCGGCTTTTGCGCACCTCCGAACCGGAACGATACCACCTCGTACGCTTCTTCGAGCAAGCGTATATCCTCTCGGACAAACGAGGCGGGATGGATATAGACGAAAAGCAATTTCGGTAGCATGACGTGCAGCACAGGGTGCGGCGTTACCGGTTCGCAAGCAACGCGGCGATCCGGGCGGCGGCGCCCGGTTTCCCCGCCTCGGGGGCGGGTGTTGCCGGACGGATCAGGGCAGATTCCGCAATGCGGGCCGGATCAGCGCCGGCCAGCCGGTTCCAGCCCCCTTCCAGCGTTTCCACCCACTCGGTTTCTTCGCGCAGGGTGATGCACGGTACGCCCAGCCATATCGCCTCTTTTTGCAGCCCTCCTGAATCGGTCAGCACAGCACGGGCGCAACGTACGAGCGTGAGCATGCGCAGGTAGCTCTGGGGATCTGTAATCTCCACATTCTCCGGAACGGAAATCCCGGAAAGACGGGCTTGCGTCCTCGGATGCAGCGGAACCACGACAGGAGCATCCAGCCGCCCCAGTCCTTCGAAAATACCCGCCAGCCGTTCGGGATCGTCGGTATTCCCCGCCCGATGCACCGTGGCCGCATAATACGCGCCCGGTCCATGTTTCGTCACGGACGTCAGCGGCGCCCGCCGTCCGGCGGCCTCTGCAAAAAAACGCGTGGCGTCCAGCATGACGTCACCCGTCAGGTGTACGCCCTCCATGATCCCTTCGGCAGCAAGGTTACGGACCGACGTTACCGTCGGACAACAAAGCAGAGAGGCCAGCCGATCGGTCACGACCCGGTTGATTTCCTCCGGCATGCGCCGGTTGAAGGAACGCAACCCGGCTTCCACATGAATGAGCGGAATACCCAGTTTGGCGGCCACCAGGGCGCCAGCCAGCGTGCCGTTCGTATCGCCGTACACGATCAGCCCATCCGGCAGCGGCCCCTGCATCAGCAGGGCTTCGAGCCGCATCATCGTCTCGCCGGTCTGTACGGCGTGGGTGCCGGACCCCGTTCCAAGGTTCGCATCGGGATCGGGCAACCCCAGTTCCTCAAAAAAAACGGCGCTCATCTCCGGATCATAGTGCTGCCCGGTATGCACCAGCGTTTCCCGAATGCCGGCATCCATAAGGGCGCGGCGCAAGGGAGCTGCCTTGACGAACTGGGGGCGGGCGCCGACGACGGTTACAATATGCATGGCAGGCGGGCTATACGCACAGGACAGGTTTATCTATGAGCCTTCGGAAAGACCGGAAAGCAATGCGGCAAGCTGCCGGGCCTGCTCCCGGCGGCTGTACCGGGCGATCCGGTCCGGAGGCGCTCCTTGCAGGGGAGAACCCGCGCGCCACGCTTCGTAGTGCGTACGCAGGAAAGCGCGCACTCCATCCGTATCATCGAAATCGAACATGCGCCCGGCACCGGTTTCCTGTAAAATACGCGCGGCGTCTCCGTTCACAGGACCCAACGCCAGCACAGGACGACCCGATGCAAGGTATTCATACAGCTTGCCGGTCGCAATGCCCTCCGCTCCTTCTACCCGGTTGATGCAAAGCAATAGCAACGCGGCTTCACGCATCCGGTCAATGGCTGTCCGATGGGGAACATACGGCAATGTATCGAGACGTACCCCGGGACAGAAGGCCGACGCAGAAGCGAGCACAGAGGAATCGACGTGCCCTGTGAACCGGCATTGCAGGTCGGACCAATCCGAGGCGGTTTCCGGAGCGGAGAGCGCCTTCCAGAGCGCCTCCGGATTCCGGGTCCGGTTCATATTTCCCACATGGGCTACCACAAACGCGTCGCCGGAAACCGTGGAAGAGGATGCGGATTCCTCGAAATCGGCCGGATCGAACCCGTTTTCGATCACCTCCGACGCATACCCCCGCTGAGCAAACCGGCGCTGCATGGACGCACTCACGACGGAAAATCCGTCGGCTTTCCGCAGCACCTGCCGTTCAAGCAAGGCATCCAGCGCCCGGGCAGGGCCGGTCATCGGCAGGTCGGCATGATAATCGATCTCTGTCCAGGGGTCCCGAAAGTCGACGAGCCAGGGCGTACCGTGCGTACGGCGCAGGGCCAGCCCGGCGAAATGGGTGGAATGCGGCGGTCCCGTAGTAAGCACCGCATCGTATTGCTGCCGCATCAGCGCTCGTGCGCGCGCCGTGGCGAACGGAACCCATCCGACCCGTGCATCCGGCAGAAACAGGTTCGCCCGGATCCACCGCGCGAACCGGCGGTGGGGAACCGCTCCGTCCTCTCCGGTAAACCCGACCGATATGACCTCCTGTTTTTTCCGGCCTTTCAGGCGGGCATACAGGGCATAGGGATCCCATGCTCCGGTGCGTTCCACCAGGGTCCCTTCCGGAATTTCGGCCACCGAATCCGGATCGGGATCGGGCCAGGAAGCGCTCTCCGGACGTACGGTAAGCACGGTGGGGCGCCATCCGAATTCGGGCAGATACTTCACGAACTTAAGGCTGCGTTGCACACCCGGCCCGCCCGACGGCGGAAAGTAGTATGTGACGAAGAGGAGCCGCTTCATGCCTCCGATGCAGAGGAGTGGGTCTGCCGGCGTCTGCGCCGCCATCCCGCGGCCAGCAGCATCACCACGCCGCCGTACACCAGCACGGTCGAACCGGCGCCGACCGCCACGCCGATACGGTGCCGGGGCGGGTCGAAACGCAGGACCACCTGATGCGCGCCCGCCGGAACCGGCACGCCGCGCAACATATGATCGACCTGCAAAATGGGGGCCTCCTCGCCGCCGACCGTAGCCTCCCACCCTGCCGGATAGAACACTTCGCCGAGCACGAGCAACCGGGGGGCGTCCGTCGCCACATCCAGCACAATCTCGTGCAGAGACCAGGATTGCATGCGGACGTTCGCCACGCTTATCGAATCGACAGGAACCGGGTCCACATCGAGCGGCTCGTACAGGAGGGCCGTTCGGCGCAGGTCGAACGCCGGATCCCGCAAACGCGCCCATGCCGCGGGCGGATCGCTCGCCACCTCCGTCTCGCCGACCAGCCAGGCCCGGGGCGGAACGTCCATGTTTTCAAGCACAAAAAGACCGGTCTGTGCGCCCTGGTGCACCACATTCAGGCCGGGAAGCGGGGACGGGGAAATCACGTAGCGGACCCCGAGCAGATCCAGCGCGTTCGCGTTCGGCAAGCGCGTGGCCGGATCTGCATACAACTCGTCGATATAGTCCTGCGCCAGACGAAGTTTCGCCCCGTGGTACCCCCCGACGGATTCATAATGGTAGGATGGACGGGCATTCTGAAATGGGCTTCCCGCTTCCAGGGAAAGCACGCGGAAACGCCCCGAACCACCGGCGGCTTCCTGCTGTCCGAGGATGTAGCGGTCCACGTCGTAGGTGAGAATCTGCTCCTCGACAGCATCCGCCCGAACCAGATCGTCCTTGTTGAAATACCGCCTCCCGACGCCCCACAAGTCCACCACCACAAGCAACACGAGGACGGCCTGCAACGCCCATCGGGGCGCTTTACCCCTCTGAAAAAGAAGAATCATGCCGCCCGCAAGCAGCAGAAAGAACAACGACCGCCGCATCTCGGACCGGAATGTCTCTTTCCGAAGGGCGTGCTGCTCGTCAAGGTAACTGCGTACGGCGGGCGCCACACGCGGATCGTTCGGAGCAATATCCGGTCTCTCCGCCAGCAGCGCCTGCATGACCTGCGCTTCCTCGCCGGCTCGCTCGAAATCGTAGAAGACGCCGGGCAAAAGCATGAGCACGAGCAGCACCCCGGAAACGCCCCCGAATAGCCACCGGAACGTACGCCGGGCGGCAGGATCGCCGTCGGGCCCCGTATCTCTGCCCACTCCGCGCAGCCCGAACGCGGCCAGAAGCGCCAGGGCAAACGCGGTAAGCGCCAGCCAGCTCTCGGGCACGCGAAAGGCATTGAACAGGGGGAAATGCTCGTACATGAAGCGATTAAGCAACGCAAAATGCGACCCCAGAGAAAACAGCGTCGCGAACAACGCCATGAGGGAAAGCACAAGCACGCTCCGGTTTCTCCATTGCCTCACTGCAAACACCGCCAGCAACAACACGATCGGGCCCACATAGTGCGGCCCTGACGTGAACGGCTTCGGCCCCCAATAGGTCGGACTGGCGCCGCCGTACGCATCCGCCGCAAGCAGCGTAACCAGTTCTCCCCTGCCCTGGCTCCATCCCATGGCATAGTCCCAGTCCAGGCCGGAAAGCGCCGCATCCACAGCCCCCCGAATGGTAAAGGTCTTGTACTCGAAATGGAGCAGATAGGGCTGCGCCACCAGCAGCAAGCCCAGCACGCCGCCCAGCACCAACCAGACCGTGGCCACGCCAAACGGCTTCCAGTCTTTCCGCATGCCGGCGTATACAGCCTCGACCACCCACCAGACGCCCAACAGAAACGCTATGTAGTAGGTCATCTGCACATGCCCGCCCCGCAAATTCACGCCCAGCGCTATCGAAAAAAGGAGCGCGGTCAACAAGCCCGGGCGCCGGAGCGCGGCAACGAACGCCAGCACAAGCCAGGGCGCGAAGCACAGCGTGATAAACCGCGAATTGTGCCCTGCGATCAGAATGAAGGTCATGTAGGTGGTCAGGCCATAGGCCACAGCAGCCAGTGCCCCGACAAAGCGGTCCTTCGTCAGAAAGAAGGCAAGAAAATAGGCGCCTAACAGCAACACGAGAAAATGAGAAACCGGCCAGATCACTTTTCGGAGCAGCGCCGGGATATCGTCGAGTTGGGGCACCTGCTCGGCGTAGGCGATCATGTATCCGGGCATCCCGCCGAAGGCGTTCGGGGCCCAGAGCGCCTGCCGGCCCGTCTCTTCCTTGTAATCGAGCATGTACTCCGCCATGGCGCGCCACCGCACCGTATCGTCCCCGATCAGAGAGCGGTCCGAGAACACGGCGGGGGCGAAAAACCCGAAGGCGACGACAAGCAGCATGCCGATACACACGATATGCCGGGTGCGCCCGTCGAGACGGCCCCAGAGTCCTGTCTTGTTCCGGTCCCGGGTGTTCGCGGAAGAGGAGCCTCGCGCCGGAGTGGCTTTTTTTCTGCCTCGCGCTCGCGCCATAGTTTCGGATGTGTTCCTCGATAACTGTAAAAGAGCGTTCGTACCCGGCTGAAAAACCCCTTTCGGATACGCTATTCGATGACTTTGGGAACGCGAAAATATGCGGCGTCCGCCTCGGGGGCTCCCTTGAGCGCCTCCTCGTGCGTGATCCGCGCTATCTCCTTGTCTTCCCGGAACACATTACGCATATCCAGCACATGCGACATTGTCGGAACGCCGTCGGTGTCGAGTTCCTCCAGCTTCGCTACGTAATCGAGCACCTCGCTCATTTCTTTGGCAAGCCGTACTTCCTCTTCTTCGGTAAAGCGAAGCCGGGCAAGCGAAGCAATGTATCGTACCTGTTCTACGGTAACAGCCATATATCGGACGGGGTCGAATAAAGTATTACTCGGAAACGGCGGCAAGCGATTCGGCAAGGCGCTCGCGCACATACTCCATAAGAGCAGGAATGTCCCGGCGCGTCCTCCCTTCGAGAGAAATCGGCTCCCCTACGACCATGTGCAGGACTCCGCCGCGCAGGAGCCGCCTGCTTTCGTGCAGCAGCTTGTAGCCATCGACGATGACTACGGGCACCATCGGCACACCCGCCTCTACCCCCAGGGCAAACCCGCCCTTCAGGAGCGGTTGAAGATGCGCCCCGTGCGACCGGGTTCCCTCGGCAAACACCAGGACCGAATTGCCGCTGCGAATACGTTCTCCGGCTTTACGCAGGCTCCGCAAGGCGCTCCTCGGATTGCTCCGGTCGATAAAGACCGACGCCGAGTTTCGTATAGCGAAACCCAAAAAGGGCACCCGGGCCAATTCCGTCTTGGCAAGAAACCCGAAGGAATATGGAAGCGCTGCGCTCAATGCAAGAATATCCAGCAAATTCTGATGATTGCTTATGAATACGGTCGGGGCGTCCCTGTCGATCCCGGCCCGGTCCGTAACATGCACCCGAATGCCGCTCAATCCGAGGATGACGCCCCCCCACACCCGGGCATTCCGTTTGAAATTACGCGCCGTGGGATAGATCAGATGCGTGAGAAGTTGCACAAAAGCCATGACAATGGTCCAAAGCGCCGCCACGATGATAAACCAGACGAAATGCAGGCGGGCGACCAGCGTCGCAAACCTGCTTTCCGAGGCGGATCCTACGGGCGTTTGCCGGCTCATGGTATTTCGGGAATTGCGCGACAGGGGCTGTAACATACGGTATTTCCATACGTATAGGACACGTAACAGGGGGGTATTTTTTCATACTATCGCAAACGCAACGACATGCAGAACGATCTGAACGAACTTTCGAGAGAAACGCTCGAAAAAATCAGGATCAAGGGCAATCAGCTGATTGACAGGGTCCGCGAGGTCATCGAGGAAGGAAACGCACGGCGCATCCTGGTGCAAAAGGACAACCGAACCGTTATGGAATTCCCGCTGGTATTCGGCGTCGGAGGCGCTGCGGCGGCCATCATGATCGCGCCTACGCTCGCAGCCATCGGCGCTTTCGCATCGCTCGTCAGCGATATCCAGGTCGTCATAGAACGGCGGGAGACCGAACCCGTCGAGGAAAGCGAGGAGGAAGCCGTAGCGGAGACGGACGACGCCTGACCCGCGAAACGTCTCGCGGCGGCCATCGTAACGGCAGGGATCAATTTCGCACCTTCCCTATTTCCGTGCGCCTTTCCCGTGTCGGAACGCCTCGTTACGTATCCGGATATCGAAGCGGCGGCGCAGCGCATTGCCAACATTGCGCGCCGCACGCCGGTCCATATGTCCTCCACGTTCGACGAACGATTCGGGGGGCGCTTCTTTTTCAAGTGCGAACAATTCCAGCGCACCGGCTCCTTCAAGTTCCGCGGCGCCTGCAATGCCCTGTCCCTCCTTCCGGCGGATGAAAAAGCCCGGGGGGCGCTAACCTACTCGTCAGGTAACCATGCCCAGGCGCTGGCCCTTGCAGGCCGCCTCCTGAGTGTGCCCATTACGGTCGTCATGCCGTCCGATGCGCCCCGGATCAAGCTGGAGGCCACGCGCGGCTATGGGGCCGAGATCGTCCTGTACGACCGGGAAGAAACCACGAGGGAGGCGCTTGCTTCGGAGATTGCCGAGGACCGGGGACTGGCGATCATTCCCCCGTACGATCATCCCCATATTGTGGCCGGACAGGGAACGAGCGCCCGGGAGTTGATGGAGGAAATCGACGACCTCGATCTGCTCCTTGCAAGTTGCGGAGGAGGGGGATTGCTGTCGGGGTCGGCCATCTCCGCAAAGACCTTGCAACCCGCATGCCGCGTAGCCGGCGTGGAACCGGCGAATGCGGACGATGCGACCCGTTCCTTCCGGACCGGCACGCTGCATACGATGCACAACCCGGATACGATCGCCGACGGCGCCCGAACCCCCTCGCTCGGCGCCACGACGTTCCCGCTTGTACGCACGTATGTGGATGCCATGTATACGGTCCGGGAGGTTTCCATCGTGCGCGCCATGCATTTTCTGTGGCAACGCATGAAGCTGGTCGTCGAGCCCACCGGTGCTCTCGCTGTAGCCTGGCTTTTCGAGGAAGATCGTCCGGCGTTGCCCGAACGCGTCGGTATCATCGTGAGCGGAGGGAACGTCGAACTTGCTGCCGCAGTCCGGCTTTTCGAGGAATTCGGGTTGGAGTGAGTCGGTTTGGGAACCTCTGATTAAATCCACATGGGCGAGGACCTTGGGACGATGCGGAAAAGCGGGTAGAACGTGCAATGCCCGGGAGCGGCGAGTGTCAATACCGGACCGGACGGATCGGATCGAAGGATGCAGGCTGCGTCTCCTTGCCGACCCGGCGGTACGAACGGTCGAAATAAACAAGAGGGCGGCTGTCCGTATCGGTTTTCCGGATATCCGTAACGAGCCCTAATACGATGGAATGGTCGCCGGCGTCATACACCGCATGGCGAGTACACAGCAGCACCGTCATGACTCCCGCGAGCACGGGGGTGCCATGTGCATCGACCTCGTAATCCACGGCGTGGAATTGCTCGTCGCCCGGCATGTCCGGCGTGGCGAAACGATCCGAAAGATGCGCCTGACCTTCGTGCAGCACATGTAGTGCAAAATGATCGGCACGGGTCAGGAAATCATAGATTCCTGCATCCCGGCTGATATTGAACGAAAGGAGCGGCGGCCGCAGTGAGGCGCTCGTAAACGAACCGATCGTAATGCCGCGTATTTCTCCCTTGCCATCGGACGCCGTTACGACGGACACCGGGGACGGCACCTGGCGCATGATCCAGCGCAGTGCTTCCCCGTTTTCATCCTGCGCTCCGGTTATATCCCGTTTCACTCCCTGATCCGCCCGATCGCCTTGATCAACCCGGTCCGTCATCACGTAAAGACGTCCTTGACCTTGCTGAAGAAGGATTTCCTGTCCTGCTTGTCGGGCCGGGGGCGGAACGATTCTGCGCCGAGCAGCCCGCCCAACATGGCCTGCTCTTCGTCCGTGAGGTGTTGCGGCGTCCATACATGCACCCGCACCATTTCGTCGCCGCGCCGCGTACTCTGCAACTCGGGCAACCCTTTCCCCCGCATGCGCAGGATCCTGCCCGACTGGATACCGGGGTCGATCTGAAGACGCGCCCGTCCCGTTAACGTGGGCACATCCACCGTGGTGCCGAGCGCGGCCTCGGGAAACGAGATATAGAGATCATGGAAAAGATCCAGACCATCCCGCGTGAAATGCTCATGGGGCGTTTCCTTGATCTCGACGCGCAACGCGCCCGCCGGACCTCCTCGTATTCCTGCATTGCCCACCCCGCGCAACGTCAGGTAATTTCCCTCGAGTACGCCCTGCGGCACATTGATGGAAATGGTTTCCTCCCCTTTCAGGCGGCCTTCGCCGCTGCACGCCGTACAAGGGGTACGCACCACCCGTCCTTCGCCCCGACAGGCCGGACAGGGTTGGACATTTATGAACTGTCCGAACACGGAGCGGGAGACCTGCCGGATTTCCCCGGCGCCCCTGCATGTGGAGCAGGTGGCATAGCCCGCCTCGCCCTCCTCGGCGCCTGTGCCGCTGCACGGTTCGCAAGCAAGAAACTTGCGCACCTTGATTTTTTTCTCGGTCCCCTCACTGATTTCCTCAAGCGTAAGGGGAAGCGTGATACGCAGATCACTTCCTGCGCGCCCGCTGTGCCGTCTCCGATCCCGGCGCTGTCCGGTGAACATTTCATCGAAAATCGTCCCCGATCCGCCGAAAATGTCGCTGAACGCGCTGAATATGTCGTTGACGTCATGAAAACCGGTGGCGCCGGCACCCCCGTTTCCACGTACGCCCGCATGGCCGAACCGGTCGTACTGCCCGCGTTTCTGGGGATCGGACAATACCTCGTAGGCCTGGGCTACTTCCTTGAACTTCTGTTCGGCCTCGGGATTGTCGGGGTTCCGGTCGGGATGGTACTTGAGCGCCTGATCCCGGAAGGCCCGCTTCAGGGTTTCCGTATCCGCGTTGCGATCGACGCCGAGTATTTCGTAGTAATCGGTCATGGGAAGGGATCAGGGATCGGACGCGGGCGGAGTATCGTGAAGTATATACCGTGAAACAGGAAAGGGGGTGCAAAAAACGGACAGGACGTTATGCCGGCATGTTCCTGCTCGTCGTGCAAAAGGGACCCGCAAAAATCCTGCCGCATCTTCAAAAAACGGGCAAATCTGTCAAGGTGGCAGAATAAAACGGGGTAAACACAGGAAAACGAGCGGAGGCAGTTGACAGGGACGAACAGTATGTAGCGGGCGCGGCGGATTGGCGGGGCAAGAACAGGGTACGCAAAAGACGATGGAAAGACGATGCAGCGGGTAGCCGAAACCCGGGGAGCCGCCGCCCGTCACGCGTTCAGGCGGACACCACGACCTTGCTGTGACGAAGAATGTGGTCGCCCATGCGATACCCTTTCTGCGCTTCGCCCACGACGATACCGGGCGCCGTCCCTTCGACTTCCTGCTGCATCACCGCCTCGTGCAACTCCTCGTCGAACGGTTGCCCAAGCGCCTCGATGGGCTCGACCTGTTCTTTCGCCAATTCGTCCATGATCTTCCGGTGCACCAGCTCGAATCCTTCCTTCAGCGCATAGTATACCGGGCCGGGTTTTTCCTCCTGCTGCGCCTCCACCTGTTCAGCGGCTTCCAGAGAACGTCCGAAATCATCCAGTACATCCAGAAACCGCTGGATCACGAGGCGTTTTCCAAGACCCGTCAGGATGACTTTTTCTTCCTCGGTCCGGCGCCGGTAATTCCTGAATTCGGCTTCCTTGCGCAAAAACCGATCTTCTGCGGCTTCGAGGCGCCCGCGCAAGGCTTCGACGGTGGCGGCAAGCGCTTCAGGGGTTTCTTCCTCCGTGGCAGGTATTTCTTCCACGGATGCTTCTCCGGCCTCGCCGGATCCTTCCGTTTCGGGCGGCAAACCGCCGTCTCCCGCCGGTTCCTCCACGGTATGTTTGCTGTTCTGGTTCAAGGCGTATTGCGACCGCTTTTTTCAGGGTTCTCTTGCTTGGACACAAAGCATATAGGAACGCAAAAGGGAAAAGGATGTTTGCGAAGCCCTGATTTGGGATGGGCGGACAGACAGCAGTCAGAATACACTGCACAGCGGGCGACAGAGAAAAGCGGGCAATGGATAGTGGGTGGCGCCAGGCGATCAACCCGACAATTACCCGGAAACGCCCCACACCATGGTTGCGCCAATGTGACCGGCCCAGGCAACCAGCGCCGCCGCAGCAAGCACCAGAAAACCCGCTCCGAGGCGGTACGAAAGACGATCCGGGTTCATGCCCGCAAAACGGCTGCCTTCGAATTGGCCCGCGCGTCCCATCCAGGTCAGTAATCCCAACGCCCCGGAGGCCAGAATGGCTGCGATCAGCGCATACAACGCCATCTGTTCGTGGAGGCCTACCAATTCGTCCACGATAGGAACGCCTTCCGCCTGCTCCTGCATGGAATCGCCCGTAAACCAAGCGAAAAGGGCGCCCGCCATGCCCAGCGTGGTGAGCAACCATGTGACGCGGCGCCAAAAGGGAGCGCCCCACCCCATCCAGACAAGCGCCGCCAGCGCCGCCGCGGCCAGGAGTGCTATGGGAAAGTGGACGGCAAGCGGATGCAGTTCCGGGATATGGTATCGGAAAACGGTATCCATAATTCACGCAGAATACAAAGTGCTCTTTCCATCCGCAATCGGACAGAACGGAAACACGGTCCGGCAGGATAAGGAGTAGCGGTGGCGGGCCTGATTGATCGCAGATATTTCAAAAACTCCTATTTCCGGGACCTGTACCGGTCGAAGACATTTCAAAAACTCCTATACGGAATAAACCGGCATCTTTCGACGCTACCGGGCATAAATGGGTATAAAACAACCCGCGCCGTCGTATTTTTCGGAAATATTCCTGTCCCCATTCTTTCCTGACCCTGTCATTCTTCCGATTCGCTATGCGCTTCCTTTCCAACATGGCTGCCGCCGCACTGGGCATGCTGGTCGCCAGCGGCCTGCTCTTCGTGATCGGCATGTTCTTTCTGCTCGCCGTTTCGACGATGTCCGGCACCACGCCGAGTGTCCGCACCGGCACGGTGCTCACATTCGATCTTACCGGTTCCATCCCCGAAACCTCCTCCACGAATCCGATAGATCAGCTCGTCGGCAACCAATCGAATTACAACCTGATGGATATCACGGATGCGATCGACAAAGCGGCCGGCGACGAACGTATCGACGCCCTGTGGATCCGGGTCAAGGGATTTTCGGGGCTGAGCGCCAGCTCACAAGAGGTGCGTAAGGCTCTGCTGCGATTCCGGGAAAGCGGCAAACCGATTTTCGCTTCGAGCAACGATTACATGATGTCCGAATCGACCTACTATCTGGTGTCCGCCGCCGACAGCGTCTTCGCCTCGCAGGAAGCCATGTTCGAATTCAATGGCTTTTCGATGAAGACGTACTTCTATACCGGGCTGTATGAAAAACTCGATGTCGAGCCGCAAATCGTCCGGGCAGGCACGTTCAAATCCGCCGTCGAGCCGTACATGCGCCGGGACCTCTCGCCTGAAAACGAAGAGCAGCTTACCGCACTGCTGAACTCCTACAACGAGACGTTTCTGAATGCGGTAGCCGAAAGCCGGGGTACCACTTTCGAAGCGCTCGACGAACTCGTAAACCGGAAAGCTATCTTCTCGGCGAAGGAGGCCCATGAGGCCGGACTGCTCGACGGACTGCTCTACCACGACGAGGTCGTGGAACTCATCAAGCAACGCCTTGGCCATGACGCGGAGGAGGACCTGCAAACGATGTCGCTCGGATCGTATGCATCGACTCCGAATTCCGAAGCGGGCCTTTCAACAAACAGCGAGGGCGAAATAGCCGTCGTGTACGCCGAGGGGGTGATCCTGAACGGGAAAAGCATTCCGGGCAATCCCTTCAGTGGAACCGTCCTCGGATCGGAAAGCTTCGCGCGCGACATGCGTGAAGCGAGGGAAAGCGACTTCGTGAAGGCCGTGGTCGTGCGTATCAATTCTCCCGGCGGATCCGCGTCGGCGTCCGAGACCATGTGGCAGGCTATTCATCGTACGGCAGAAGAAAAACCGGTGGTTATCTCCATGGGCAATGTGGCGGCTTCGGGAGGCTACTGGATCGCGACGGCGGGCGAAACCATCCTGGCCGATCCGATCACCGTGACCGGCTCCATCGGCGTCTTCGCGATGTTCCTCAATCTTGGGAACACGTTCGAAAACAAACTGGGCATCACGACGGACGGCGTGCAAACGAGTCCGTATGCGGACATGCTGTCCGGGGTCCGGCCGTTCAGTCCCCGGGAACGGGAAATGATGCAGGTCTGGGTGGACGATCTGTACGATGCGTTCATCGACCTCGTGGCGACGAATCGCGGGCTGGACGAGGCCGCGGTGCGGGAGATTGCAGAGGGCCGCGTGTGGTCCGGCGAGGATGCGCTGGATATTGGTCTGGTGGATTCGCTGGGTACGTTGAAAGACGCGATTGCGGTCGCGGCTGGAAAAACGGAACTGGGCGAAGGCCCCTGGCGGTTGCGCATTCTGCCGCGTCCGAAAACGCCTTTCGAGGCGTTCAACGATCTGCTGCTCGTCAAAAGCAGGGCGGCATGGTTGCAATGGACCCGATCTCCCGCCGAGCGGGAACTGATGGAACATGCCCGCGCTCTGGCCACGCACGCCCGCGACGCCGGTACGGTACAGGCGAAAATGCCCGTTGAGATAGAGGTGTGGTAGGGAGTAGGCGCCTGAGTAGCCCGAATGACCTCGGAGAATTCTGCTCGCAATGGATCTGTTGCCAGCGGATCTGTTGCCAACGGATCCGTTGCAGCATTACCCCTTCCTGCCGCGCTGTAAGCCGCCGGCGAGTTCCGGCAACGCAATCCCTCCCCCCCGTACCGCCGCAAGCAGCGCTACCGGAAGGAATACGGAAGAAAACGGCTGCGCCACAAACGGGGACACCAGGACCGAAATCCCTATCGCTGCCGCAGCTGCAGCGAGGTATACCGCGATAGCGCGGGACGGCGCAGGGCGGACAAGAAGTATTCCTGCCGCCAGCACATGCGTGGGCCATGCCCAAAAGAGATGACGGTTCGCGTTGGTGACGTCGTGGTGCGAAACGAACCAGAGATAGGCGATCAGCAGACCTGTCACCCCTATCGCCAGAAAAAGCGGTACATCGAGCGCCCGTATCACGCCGGGGCGTCGAAGCGTCAGCGCCAGGCCTCCGGCAAAAAGCAGCCATGCTGCCACCGCCTCCCAAGGGAAAGACGCTCTTTCCGTATCATATCCGTCTATCCACAACAGCGTATCGGTGCGAACGACAAGCGGACGGGTATCCTCTCCCGCCCCTATGCGCGCCCGGTCGAAGGCATGCATGAGATCTTCGGGCAGAAACATGATCTCGCGCCCGTCCGCGGGCCGGTCCACGGGAGCGCCGAGCAGCACATCGACCCCTGCATCCAGAAAAGGAACCGCGCGCTGATACGGCTCGATAAGTTCGCGGAAGGTTTGGGCGTCGTCCGGAAGCTCCGCGGCATGCAGGGTTTCATCCCCAAGCGCCGCTTCCAGCACATCCCGGATGCGCGTACTGCAATTGTCGAACAGGAAATGGTAGCGGTACCGCCGGTTTTCCGGGCGCATGTTGATGGCAAGCAGGTCCACGAGGCGTCGCTGCTGAGAAGGCGTGAGATCGAGTATCTGCTCGATGATGGGACGCCCCTGGGCACGGTACGCCCGGCGGACCGCCTCGAAGCGCTGCATGGAAAGAGTATAGTCGAGATTGCCATGCAGGAATTTGAGCACGAAATTACCGGTCTCGAAATCGAACGTGCCATAGTTGTAGGTAAAATCAAGGCCATACAGCGGGTCCGTAATGCGCAGGGCGCTATGCCCCCAGAGCGAGTATATCTCGGAGCCGGGCAGAATCGTCAGGAGCGACACATGCATGCCCTGTTCGCCGGTTTCTTCCTGCAAGGTATCCGGGGAGGCAGCGATAGGCGCCGCCCCGCGCGCATCGGCGCCGGGCGCGGGCTCCTGGAAAGCCCGGACAGGAAACGCCGCCGCAAAGGCGACCGCAAGCCATAAAATTCCGGCGAAGTGTGGCATCCGGCTGAAAGGACAGGTATGTTTCCGCGCATGGAAAGGAAATACGCCCGGCGAACGCCGATACGATCTTGCGGGCAGGTTGTTTTCCTGCCGGATGTTTTTAGGACGTCTCTGTAACCGATTCATGAACCGCACCGAACGCGCCAATCGTGTCCTATCCGGACTGCGCAAAGTCATTGCGCGGCCCGAAACGGAATTGTCGCACGAGAATCCTTACGAACTCATTGTGGCCGTCATCCTTTCGGCTCAGTGTACGGATGCGCGTGTTAATATGGTAACGCCCACCCTGTTCGAAGCCTTCCCGGACGTGCGCCGCATGGCCGAAGCCGAACCCGAAGAAGTGTTTCCCGTGATTCAGTCCATTTCGTTTCCGAACAACAAGGCGAAGCATCTCGTGGCGATGGCCCGCCGCGTCGTGGAAGCCTACGATGGGCACATTCCAAACACCGTGGGCGAATTGATGACCCTGCAAGGGGTGGGCCGCAAGACGGCGCAAGTGGTGGCTTCCGTGGCGTTCGACCGGGCCGCGCTGCCTGTCGATACGCATGTGTTTCGGGTGGCCAACCGGATCGGGCTCGTACATAACGCGGATACGCCGCTGAAGGTCGAGCAGGGCCTGAAGCGGATCATCCCCGAATCGGTCTGGGGCGAGGCCCATCACCTGCTCATTCTCCACGGCCGATACACCTGTACGGCCCGCGCCCCATCCTGCGATACATGCGCGGTTTCGGACGCGTGCCGTTACTTCGAGGAAACAAGCCGGCTTCCCGGACCGCTGGACGGCCTGGATCCCGCGCGCGGGAAATACTATTGCAAGACGCGGCGCCGCTACTTCGACAAGCCCGATCTGCAAACGGATCGCTACGGAACCGAGCAGTTGTGCTGCCCGCATTGCGGCTCTATGAACGTATTTTACAGTAAGACAGGGGCTACAGCCCGGAAAGTCAGGGATTTCAGGGTATAAACAACAGGGTATACAACAAAGTGGATCACAGGAAGCGCCACATACTGGTTATTCTGGATGGCTACGGCATTGCCGAGGACACCTCGGTGAGCGCTATCGACCATGCCCGGAAACCGTTCCTTGACGAGCTTTTCGCCGCATGGCCTCATGCCCGTCTCGAAGCATCAGGTAGGCCGGTGGGTCTACCTGACGGGCAGATGGGAAACTCTGAAGTGGGTCACATGAATCTCGGGGCGGGCCGGGTGGTCTACCAGGAAATTACGCGCATCGACAAGGCGATCGAGGACGGCGATTTCTTCGAAAACGAGGCCTTGCTTGCAGCCGTGCGCCATGCCGCCGAAAGGGATTCGCGGCTGCATCTTATGGGGCTGTTTTCGGATGGCGGCGTGCATTCCTCCCTGGGCCATCTGTATGCCTTGCTGCGCCTTGCCGCGCAACAGGGATTGACCGGAGACCGGGTGTGCGTCCATGCCTTTACGGACGGCCGCGACACCGACCCGCACGGCGGCCTCGGGTACGCGCGTGATTTCGAGGAAAACGCGCGGGAAATCGGCGCGGGCCGGATCGCATCGGTCGTGGGGCGCTACTATGCAATGGACCGCGACCGGCGCTGGGAACGGATCAAACAGGCATACGACCTGCTTGTGCATGGAGAGGGCAAGGCATTCGCCGACGCTGCATCGGCCCTGCAGGCCAGCTACCAGGATGGGGTCACGGATGAATTCGTGGAAGTTTCGCTGATTCAGAGCGATGGGCCGCCTTCCCGCGTGCAAAGTGGCGATGCCGTCATTTTCTACAATTTCCGGGGCGACCGGGCCCGGCAAATGACCCGCGCCTTCACCGATCCGGAATTCGACGGCTTCGACCGGGCGCCGCTTTCGGACCTGTGCTTTACCCTGTTCTCGCCCTACGACGAAACCTTCGACCTGCCGGTCGCTTTTCCGAAAGTGAATCTGCGCCGTACGCTTGGCGAAGTCATTGCGGCGCAGGGAGGAGCCCAGTTGCGCATTGCGGAAACGGAGAAATACGCGCACGTCACCTATTTCTTCAGTGGAGGGCGCGAAGAAACCTTCGAGGGAGAAGACCGGATTCTGGTGCCTTCCCCGAAGGTGGCTACCTACGATCTGCAACCGGAAATGAGTGCCGCTGGAATAGCCCGCCGGGCCGCCGAGGCGCTCGCCGAAGAGAAGTACAACTTCGTGTGCCTGAATTTCGCCAATCCGGATATGGTCGGTCACACGGGGGATTTCGAGGCGGCGGTCAAAGCGGTCGAGGCGGTGGACGCCGCGGCGCGGGTGGTCATCGAAGCAGCGATCGCGCACGGCTATTCGGTGAGTGTCATCGCCGATCACGGGAACGCCGACCGGATGCGGAACCCGGACGGCAGCCCGCATACGGCGCACACGACGGCGCTCGTGCCCCATCTTATCGTCCGGGAGGGATTCGACGGCCCCATCCGCGACGGCAAACTCGGCGACGTGGCCCCCACCATCCTTGCCATCCTCGGCGAACCGATACCCGAGGAAATGACGGGAGAAGTGCTGGTGTAGGCGGCTACCTTACCCCGCGGCCCGCAACCGGTGTTTCTGCTGGTCGACCAGTACGGCTCCGACAATGATGGTGCCGATAATGATCTCCTGCACGTAATTCGGCAAGCCCAGCATGTTGCTTCCGTTGCGCAGGACAGCCATGATAAGCGCCCCGAAAATGGACCCCACTACGCTTCCTTCCCCGCCGCTCAGGGAACCGCCCCCGATGACCACGGCGGCAATGATATCCAGTTCCAGCCCCACGGCGGTCGTCGGGTCCCCGACCGTGAGGTAGCTGTACTGCATGACGCCGGCAATGCCGGTCAACAGGCCGCCCAGCGCGTAGATCACGATCTTCATGCGATCCACCTTGATGCCGCAGAGGCGGGCCGTCTGCTCGTTGGACCCGATAGCGAAGGTATACCGCCCCAGGACGGTATACTTCAACAGGACCGCCGAAACGAAAAGCAACACAAGCGTAAGCCACACCCCGGGCCCGAAGATGAGCCACGACGGCGAGGGGTCGATCAACATGAGGTTCGTCAGCCAGTTGGACGGCGTGGCGACGGTCTGTTCCTTGCCGATCCACTTGGCCAGGCCGCGCACGATCTGCATCGTTCCCAGCGTGACGATGAAGGGCACGATGCGGAATTTCGTGATGATGAACCCGTTGAAGGCGCCCACTCCCGTGCAGGCCAGCACGCCGGCGGCCAGCGCCAGCAACGGGTAGAAAAGCCCCGGATCGCTCGCGGGCAGGTTAAGCACCGTAGCCACGATAACCGTCGTCAGAGCAATCTGCGAACCAACGCTCAGATCGATGCCCTCCGAAACGATAATGAACGTGGTGCCGTACGCCGCAATCCCGATGATAACGCTCTGCGTCAGGATTGTCTTGATATTATAGAACGACGTGAAGGCGGACGGCGTCAGGATGGTGAACAACACGAATACGAAGATCAGCCCGAGAAAGGGACCGAGCTCCGACAACATGGCCTTGTAATCCCGTTTCTTCGTCATGCGTCGTGTCCGGATGTGGCGAATTGCATAATACGGTGTTCCGTCCATTCATGGATAGGGCGCACGGTCGAGAGCCGCCCCTTGTGCATGACCCCCAGCGTGTCGCATACGCCCAGCAGTTCGGGCAGGTACGAACTGATCATCACGATGGCCTTGCCCTGCTCGGCAAGACGGTGGACGAGCTTGTATATCTCGGCCTTGCTGCCGATATCGATACCCCGGGTCGGTTCGTCCAGGAAAAGAATATCATTGTCCTGCTGCAGAAGGCGCGCCAGACACACTTTCTGCTGGTTTCCGCCCGAAAGTTCGTCGGCCCGCTGCTCGATGGAGCCGGTTCGGATGCGCAGGACATCAATCCAGTGCGCTCCGTCGCGGCGTTCCCTGGCCAGTTGCAGAAACCCGGCCCGGCTGTAGCGCCGCAGATCGGATAAGGTCAGATTGAAAACCAGGGACAGATTGAGCGCCAGCCCCTCCTCCTTCCGGTTTTCGCTCAAAAGGTCCAACCCCTGATCGAGCGCAGCCCGCGGAGTCATCCAGGCAACGCGCAGCGCATCATGGCCCCTGATGGACAGCGTGCCGTCCCTGGCCGGCTCCAGCCCGAAAAGCGTCCGCACCATCTCGGAACGCCCGGCGCCCACCAACCCGGAAATACCCATGATTTCCCCGCGATGCAGCGTAAAGTGAACCCCGTCGGGAAGTCCCTGCCTCCCCTGCAAATCGGAGACATCCAGCAGCGGATCGCCGATCTCGTGGTGGCTGGAGGGAAAAAGTTCATCCACCGACCGCCCCACCATATCTTCTATAATGCGGGGGATGGACGTGTCGGCGACCCGTCCGGTGGAAATCATTTCTCCGTCGCGCAGCACGGTGTAGCAATCGCACACCTCCTGCACTTCTTCGAGGAAATGGCTGATGTAAATGACAGCGAGTCCCTGCTCTTTCATCCGGCCAATGGCCTCGAACAACGCTTGCGTGTCATCGGCAGCCAGGGAACTCGTGGGTTCGTCCATGACCACGATACGGGCATCGAAGAGCAGCGCCCGGGCAATTTCGACCAGTTGCTTCTTGCCTATGCTCAGATCGCTTACCCTGACATCGGGCGCAATCCCCTGCTGTCCAAGATCTCTCAGGACCTGTTCTACTTCACGAGTGCGGGGGCGAATCCATCCGCGGCGCGCATGTTCGGCGCCCAGAGTCACATTCTCCTCGACAGTCAGATGCGGCGCCAGCACGAGTTCCTGGTAAATCATGCTGATGCCGGCATCGCGCCCGTCCAGCGGATTGGCCGGCGCATACGGCTCGCCGTACAAGGTCATGCTTCCCGCATCGGGCTGGTATGCGCCGCTCAGTATCTTCATGAGCGTGCTTTTCCCGGCGCCGTTCTCGCCTACCAGCGCATGCACTTCGCCCGCCCGTACGTTCAGGTCCACGCCCCGGAGCGCATGCACAGGGCCGAACGATTTTCGGATGCCCTCAAGGCGAAGCACGGGAGATGACATGGAGCACGCCGGAAGGCGGTTAGTTGCCGAGCCAGCGTTCAAAGTCGGGATGCAGCAACTCCTGAATGTCGGCGTCGTCTATGTTGTAGGGAGTCACAAGAATGGTGCGCGTATCCATCCGTTCCGGGATGGTTTCCCCCTGCACAATGGACACCGCGGCCTTAACGCCTTCGTACCCCATGCCTACAGGGTCCTGCACCACCAGTCCGTGCAACTTCCCGTCCCGCATGGCGTCCAGCAGGATCTGGTTGACATCGAACCCTACCAGCATCACCTCGCCTGCGCGCCCCGACGTTTCCAGTGCGCGCAGCATACCTTGCGTGGCGGATTCGTTGGGAGTAAAGATGGCGTCGATTTCCGGGAAGCGGTTGAGAATATTCTGGGAGACCTGAAGCGCCTTGGCCATTGTGGCGCCCGCATACATGTTATCGATAAGCAACTCGGCGTCCGGGGCATACTCGTTCAGTGCGTCGAGGAAGCCGCGCTCCCGGTTCGTGGTGCTTGCGGACCCTTCCTGATAACGCAACAGCACCACTTTACCTTCCCCGCCGATCGCTTCGGCAAGATACTGCCCGCCTATCCTGCCCCCTTCGTAGTTGTTCGAAGCAATGAAACTGGATTGGGCTTCCGATTCCAGTCCGGAATCAATGACGACCACCGGAATGCCCCGGGCGACGGCGGCCTCTACCGGACGCGCCATGCTGCGGGAATCGAGAGGCGCCAGCACAATAGCATCCACGCCCCGGCTGATCAAGTTTTGGACCACCTGAATCTGCAATTGGCGATCGTCTTCCTTCTGCGGTCCCTGCCAGATCACATCCACGCCGAATTCGACAGCCGCTTTCTCTGCGCCGGCATGGATGGCCTTCCAGAACTCATGGGTGGTGCCCTTGGGCACGACAGCAATTTCGAGAGATGATGTCGCACCGTCTTCCCCCGACCCTTCGGAAGAAGAGCCGCAGCCCCAAACGATGGGGATCAGCGCAAGAAGAGCAATTCGACGAAGCGTGTGCGATACGGGGAAAAGGCGATAGGAAGTCACGGCGTTGGCCCTCAAGGATACATGCCCTGCATAATACGCATGCCCGGCTCGGCGGGCAACATGCGTACAGGTGCAACTTACGGATCGGGAGATTGCTCCGTGAACCGGTATATCCTGCCGTTGAAAGCCAGTGCGTACAGTTCCTGCTGCGCATCGACTCCAAAGGACGAGATAGCAAGGCTGGTGTTCATAATCTCCTCTACCTCCGCCTCGGCGCCGTCCCATGCAAGCGCCCAGATGCGCCCCGTTCCATAGTCGGCGAACACATACCGGCCCGCCAGCGAGGGCGCCAGATCTCCGTGGTACACGAAACCGCCCGTGATCGAAATACCGAAATCGTGCGAGTATTCCCACACGGGAGGCTCCAGCCCTTCCTGGTCACAGCCCGTACTCGGCTCATAACAGTGCATCCCCTCAATGATGTCCCATCCGTAATTCTTCCCCGCCTCAATGATGTGCACTTCCTCATACCGGTGCTGCCCGACATCGGCAGCCCACAAACGGCCGGTCGGCAGGTCGAAACTGATCCGCCAGGGATTGCGCAGCCCATACGCATAAATCTCCTCGCGATAGCCCTCCGTGTTGCCCGCAAAGGGATTGTCCGGAGGAATCGCGTACGGCGACTCCCCATCCACATCGATGCGCAGGATGGCCCCCAGCAAGGTAGTGGGGTCCTGGCTGTTGTCTTGCGGATCTCCGGCGCTGCCGCCGTCCCCGAGGGTTACATAGAGATATCCATCACCGGGGCCGAACACGATCTGCCCCGCATTATGATTGCCGTACGGCTGGGCTACCTCGAGAATGACCGTCTCGCTTCCCGGCAGCGCGCGATCGGGATCATTCGGGTCCACGCTGTAACGGGCCACCACGGTCCGCCGGGGATCGGAAGCGGTGTAATCCACGAAGAAATAGCCGTTCGTGGCGAACTCCGGGTGAAATGCAAGACCCAGCAATCCCTCTTCGTTGCCCTGGTCGCGAACCCGGTCCTTTATATCGAGAAAGGTGTCAGCGGAACCGATATCGGAGCGATTATCGAAAACCTTGATGACCCCCGCCTGCTCGACCACGAAGATACGGCCGGAGCCGTCCCCCGGTATCTGGAAATCCACAGGACGGGTGAAACGGAGCGCCGGAAACGGCTCCTCAAGCTGTAGTTCGCCTTCTTCTGGTACAGGTTCCGGATCCGCGAACTCACCCAGGCCACATGCGGAAGCGCCAAGAAACAGCAAGACAAGGCAGCAGATCGGCATCCTGGAGCACAAAACGAAAGAATGGACGGAGTTATGTAGAGACATTTTCAGGGTCGAGGCCATGGGATACTCTGATTAAGTCCGCAAAGCTCAGAGGCTGAAAGGGGTGCGCTGGCAAGGAATGACGAAGCAGTGTGGCAGGCCCCACATAATGAGGAATGACGCGGCCAGCGTGCCCCTCTCTGCCTCCCGAAGGGCGCTTCACGCACAAACGTGAAGCGCTGAGCGAAGTGGTCTTGATCAGAGTATCCCAATGTATGGACCGGACAACTGCACAGACCTTGAAGGTACGCAGAATTTCGGCTACAAGGAGACTTTTCACCCCGGAACCGGGACACCGATTCACTTGACCAGCGTCATGGTGCGTGCAATGACTTTCTCCCCGACCCGTAAACGGTACACGTATGAACCGCTTGGCACATCGTCGCCGTCGAAACGCACTGCGTGATGCCCTGCGGGTTCCACCGTATCGACAAGCACCGCCACTTCGTGCCCGAGCAAATCGTACACCGCGAGACGCACCTTGCCTGATCGTGGCAATGCATACCGTATGGTCGTCTCCGGATTGAACGGATTCGGATAGTTGCCCAGAAGCACTGCCTCGGCAGGCAACTCCTCGCTTTCCGCGCTCGTACCCGGAAGAGACATTTCCGCAAACCGGTATATCCTGCCGTCGAAAGCCAGTGCGTACAGTTCCTGCTGCTCATCAACCCCAAAAGACGAGATGGCAAGGCTGGTGTCCATAATCTCCTCCACCTGTGCGGTGGCGCCGTCCCAGGCAAGCGCCCAGATACGACCCGTTCCGTAGTCGGCGAACACATACCGGCCCTCCAGCGAGGAAACCAACGTGCCCCGGTATACGAAACCGCCCGTGATCGAAATGCCGAGATCGTGCGAGTATTCCCATACAGGCAATGTCAGCCCTGTCCGATCACAACCCGTAGCCGGCTCATAACAATGCAGCCCCTCCATGATATCCCATCCGTAATTCGCCCCTTTCTCGATAATGTTCACTTCCTCGTACAGGTTCTGCCCGACATCGGCAGCCCACAAACGGCCGGTCGACGGGTCGAAACTGATCCGCCAGGGGTTGCGCAGGCCATACGCATAAATCTCCTCGCGATAGCCCTCCGTGTTGCCCGCAAAAGGATTGTCCGAGGGAATGGCGTACGGCGAACCTCCGTCTACATCGATGCGCAGAATGGAACCCAGCAAGGTGGCGGGGTTTTCGCCGTGTTCTTGCGGATCGCCGCCGCTGCCGCCATCGCCCATGGTTACATACAGATACCCGTCGGGGCCGAACACGATTTGCCCCGCATTATGATTGCTGTACGGCTGGGCTACTTCGAGAATGACCGCCTCGCTTCCCGGCAGCGCGCGATCGGGATCGTTCGGATCCACACTGTAACGAGCCACCACGGTCCGCCGGGGATTGGACGCCGTATAATCCACGAAGAAATATCCGTTCGCGGCGAATGCCGGGTGAAACGCAAGACCCAGCAGCCCCTCTTCGTTGCCCTGATCGCGAACCCGGCCCCTTATATCCAGAAAAACTTTGGTGGAGGCGGTACCGGGACTGTTATCGAAAACCTTTATGACCCCGGCCTGCTCGACCACGAAGATCCGATCGGAACCGTCGCCCGGCGCCTGAAAATCCACGGGGCGGGTGAAGCGGAGGGCCGGAAACGGCTCCTCAAGCTGTAATGCGCTATCCCCAGTCGATGACTCGACCGCCTGATCTTGCCCATGCACAGGCGCAGCAAGGAGCAGCAGAAGAAAAAAACAGACAGGCAGTCTGAAGCACCCCCTCATCATCGTAACCCTCCCCTACTCCAACACCACCGTTCGGCCCGTACGGGCGGACTCGCGGGCGGCGTCGAGAATGCGCACCACGGTTACATTGTTCTCCAGGGAAGAAAGGTCGGTGCCGGAAACCTGTACCTCGCCGCGCACCACGGCGGCCAGATAGCTGAACGGATCGTCGAGCGGAGCGGGCCGCGGCTCCAGACGATGTACGCGCTCCCCGGCGTCGCCTTCCCGCCGGATGCGCAATTCCGTCCCGTGCGGCGCAAAAAGATACCCCGTTCGACCGTAGACATGCATATCCTTGCGGTTGAACGGCCAGTTCCAGGAGGCCTGAATGATCGCCTGCGCATGCGGCCAGGTCAACAGGATCGTGGCCTCGTCGTCCACCTGCGGGTAGATGTCCGGCTTGATCTGTTGCGTCACGGCGGTTACCGTCCGGGGCGGTTCGCCCCCCATCAACCAGGTCGCAAGGTTGGCCCCGTAGCACCCGAAATCGATAAGCGCCCCGCCGCCGTTATACGCCGGATCGGTGAGCCATTCCAGAAATTCTGCGCTCACTCCAATCTCCGCGGGCCCCTGATGTCCGTCCCGAATGACCATTTTCCGAACAGGGCCCAACGCGCTGTCCGCAATAGCTTCCTGCGCCGCGTACATGGAAGGATACCAGCTCGTTTCGTAGTTGGTGATCACATGAATGTCGTGCTGCTCGGCCAGGGCGCGCATGCGAAGCGCGTCCTCCATGGCGAACGCCAGCGGCTTCTCCACCATGACATGGACGCCGCGCGGCGCCGCTGCCTCCACCACCTCTACATGCTCGGCAATGGAACCGAAAGCCGCAACAGCTTCTGGAGCCGCCTCGTCGAGCATGTCCTCCAGGTCCGTAAAGAAAAGGCCCGGGTCCAGATCGTATCGCTCAATGAATCGCTCCCGCAACGCGGCGTTTGGCTCGTACGCGCCGACAATTTCGATGTCCGTCTTGTCGGGGCGATTGAATACCCAGGACACATGGTCTTGCGTAAGGCGGGCAAGGGCGAGCCGCAGCGGGGCGGCCTCCTGACCATAGGCAGGAGCAAACGAAATAAACGCCGCAAGCGCGACGAGCAATGCGGATACGATGCGTTTCATGGGTTGGAAGGATCGTACAAAAGGGGAAAGAATTGGCCGTCCAGCGCCTTGCCTTTACCAATAGTCGGGACGCCGTCGAGAAGCGGCTCGTCGGTAGCAGAGTGCACTCCGTCCCGAACTACATTGATGACCATGGCGCGCCGAGGGCGAGCCGTCCGGTTCGCATGGGAACCATGCACCATCAGGGGATGATGAAAGGTCGCCTCCCCGGCCTTGAGTTCTATCGAAACAGGATTGAACGCTTCCTTCTGCTCCTCGGTCAGGACTTGAAAAATAGCTTCCATGTCGTTCGCCAGCCCCGTGATCGGAAGCAGTTCCCATTCGTGGCTCCCCGGAATGTAGCAGATGCATCCGTTATCAACCGTGGCGTCGTCGAGGCCGATCCAGCAGGTGAGATGCGACAGGGGCTGTGTGCGGGTCCAATACGAATAATCCTGATGCCATGCCACCACCCCGCCATGTCGGGCGGGTTTGCAAAAAAGCTGGTCGTGCCAGAACCGGACCGGACCGGCAAGAAGCTGGGCCGCCGGTACGGTAAACGCCGGATTCCACAAGGCGTCATGAAATCCCGGGCGAATCCGCCAGGCGCCAAGGGCATGAAACAACACGTTGTCCGGGTCACCGGACTCGTTGGTATGGTATTCGTGCCAGAGCTCATGCCCCTCGTGACCCGGGTCGAAAAACTCCTGTAATTCTGCCCGAAGCGCTTCGATCTGTTCGTCATTAAGAAGACTAATTCCGGACACATACCCCTTCTCGCTAAAAACGGCGACCTGCTCGGCGGTCAGGCGGTGCGTCTCCGGATCCATGCCGGAAAACAGGTCGCTTACGACCGTGTGCAAGCGGGACAGATCATTAAACGACATGGCAAAAACCTTTAGGGCCTGTTACCACTATGCAGCGTGACGTGGTACCGCGTACGGGATTTGAACCCGTGTTACCGGCGTGAAAGGCCGGCGTCCTGGACCCCTAGACGAACGCGGCATATATTCATGCGGGGTGACCGATGGGAATTGAACCCACGACCTCCAGGGCCACAACCTGGCGCTCTAACCGACTGAGCTACGGTCACCATATGTATCAGCGAATCACGGCCATTTTTCCGTAAGCCGTCCCTTCGCCGCTCTCGCCAACAGCAATGACGAGATACATACCCGACGGAACCATACGGCCCTGCATATCCCGGCCATCCCACCTGACCCGCCCTCCTCGCGTTTGCAAACGCGCCACCACTTCCCCGGTGAGCGTGACGACCCGCAGTGCAGTGGCCTCTACAAGTCCCTCTATGAAGACCGACACGGCGGCATCCGACTCCATATAAACCGGGTTCGGATAAACCTTGATCTCCCCAACCTGTTCCACAGGCGCAATGGCGCCCCCTTCATAACTCATCAAACCCTGATCGGTAGCCAGATATACTCTGCCTGATATCGGGTCGATGGCAAGAGCAACCACCGTGTCCGAAAAAAGCGGCGAATTATCGGCGGAGAAACGTTCAACCACCTCATAGCCCCCTTCGGCCTGGCGTATGACCGTGACCCCTTCGTTCGTCGCCACCCATAATCGACCCGCCGGATCTACCGCCAGGTCGTTCACGAAAATACCGTTCAGCACATACGTCCCCTCCGCACGATCCGCGAACTGCGGCCAAACAGGCACGGCATTGGCGTCTTCAGCCACGACCCCGTTGTTGATCACGAAAGCAAGTCCCTTGTCCGTACCTATCCACACAATACCGTCCCGACCCTCGACGACGGAAGTCACCGTCGTACCCGGCAGGCCCTGCCCGAGCCCCCCCTCCTCATTGAAGAACCGGCAGGTATCGTCATTAATCGAGGCAGGAGTTTCATTCACGTCCAGGACAAGCAGCCCAAGCACTCGTCTCAGATTCGCGAGATCGATCACGATGATCCATTGCTGGTCGAACGTATCGATATAGATGCGATCAAAAGCCGCGCGGACTGTGGAGAAACCCCCGCACTGTATACGGGGAATGGCCGTCCATGTCTCGCTCTCCGGCTCGTAGAAGTGTATCGGCGCAATAGAGGCCGGGTTCGTGACCCATACCCTGCCATCCTGGTCGTCGGCGATACCGCCCACAATGATATAATTGTCCGTGCCGGCAGCCGGCAGTAAAGACGAATTGCCGGCGTCCCAGGGGCGTATCGTCCCGGAAGCCGACACCTCCGCCAAACTGTTCCCGGAGGAACCTATCCAGGCATGTCCGCGAGCATCCACATGCAGGCGATCGTACGTGGTAAACAATTCGGGAAATACCCGGCGCACATAATTCGTCCAATCGCCGTCGGCGGCGAAGCGATAAAAGCCGCTCTCGTTATCCCGAAAACCAATCACCCAGAGATTCCCGTCGCCATCCACCTGCAGGTCCGAAAACAGGTTGTCGCGCGGTCCGTCAGGATACACTTCGGACAGAATGACCTCTGCGGTCCGGTCGGAAATCTCCGGGGGCGCCATGGCGATCAGGCCGCCCTGAGTATCGCCGATCCATACATTTCCGTCCGGACCTGTAACAAGGCTCACCGGATCCTGATACGTTTCCATGGATATCTTGCGACCCTGTTCGCCGGATACGACAAACGGAGCGAATCGCCCTACTCCCACCATCCGATCCGAAAGAACTTCCATATCCCGAATGCCATGGGTGGTTACTCCGAGCGGAACATAGACGCCGCTGTCCGACCGGCGCGTCAGGTCCCGGGTGGTCCCGGCATATATCGCGCCTTCAAACCAGGCGATCGCTCGCAACTCCCTGACCGGAAGCCCCGCTGCCTCAACCGTCCATTCGGCAGGATCGCTCAGGTTGAAGGATTGCAGGGATGCGTACGCCACTCCTGCGTTCGTAGCCAGCCAGATGGCCGGCTCGCCATCCTGCCCCGGGGCGAAGGTCAGATCAAACACTTCCGTACCTGCCACAAGCGAGCCCAGCTTGCTGTACGTATCGCGCACCTCGTTCCGGACCGGGTCGAAAACAACGACCCCAAACGATGTCGCTGCAAACACGGAATCCCCGCGCACTACAACCTTGTTGATCTGCCGCGACGAAAACTGCTCAGCGCGCGCAATGTCGAAATACGCTTTTACGACGCCTGTCTCCGGGTCCAGCCGGTCCAGTACGCCGTCCTGATAGCCGATCCAAATGACATTATTCAGGGGATCTACAGTAATGGCCTGTACTTCCACACCGTGGAGGCCTTCGCTGGGACTATACGTCGAAAACGCTCCGGATCTGACTTCATAACGGAATACGCCCCCAGTTGTGGCGGCCCACACCGCTTCGCCATGCGATGCCACGTCCGTAACTTGCCGAAAAGATGTGTGCGCCTGCCAGCGGTGATCCTGTGCAGACGCGGAACCGGCCAGAAGTGCCGCCAGGCAAAAAGAGAAAAAGCAACGCATGTCGAACTCCCGAACAGGAAACAGGAAACCAAACAGGACACACTGCCGCGCGAAAAGCCGGCCTGTTTGAACGCAATAATCGGTAAAATGGCGGCGCAAGGTCATCGCCGCTCGATTTTGCGCAACAGGTTGACCATTTCAATCGCCGCAACAGCAGCGTCGGTACCCTTGTTTCCCTTGTTCCCTCCGGATCGTGCAAGCGCCTGTTCGGCCGTATCCGTCGTAAGCACACCGAAAATAATCGGCAGGCCCATTTCGAGCGCGATTCTCGCCGTACCATCCGACGCCGCATGACATACGACGTCAAAATGGGGCGTTTCACCGCGAATGACGGCCCCAATACAAATAATCGCATCATACGATCCGGTTCCTGCCAATTTCCGGGCAACGAGTGGAATCTCCACGGCTCCGGGGCACCACGCTACGGTAATCTGATCCATATCCGCTCCGTGGGCTTCAAGCGCCTCGAGCGCTCCCGCGAGCAGGCGCTCCGTAACCGGTTCGTTGAAACGGCTGACGACTACGCCGAAGCGGGCCTTCCCGGCATCATGCGAACCTGTAAGGATTTCGGGCACGGCTTTTCTCGAAAAAAGGAAGTGTCAACGTCTGCAGGCGAGTGCGCGGCAATCGCCATCCTGCATGGGAAGGGGAATGTTAATGTTACGCCGCCACCCGGCGCATCGACTCCAACCGATCGTACGGAACGCTGTACCGAAGCAAATTCCGTGCTTCGTCCTTGTGCAACCCATGATAATCCGATCCTCCTGTCTGAATGAGCCCAAGTTTTTCGGCAAGATATTCATACTCGAATGTCATGACGCGCGTATGACAAGGATGCACGGTCTCGATCCCGTCCAGCCCAAGCTCCACGAGCCTGGTGATCATGTCGACCTGTATGCCCAGCCCCGGATGCGCAAGGACGGCTACCCCGCCTGCGGCGTGCAACAAGGCAATGCCCTCCCGGGCCGTAAACGGCGGCTTCGGCACATACGCCGGACCCTCATCATGCAAATAACGTCTGAACGCCTCTCTGTACGACGTCACATGGCCTGCATCCGCAAGCGCCTGCGCCACATGAGGACGCCCCACCGATCCATTACCTGCCCGGTTCAATACGTCCGCGGGATCGAGCGGCGCGCCCAGTGCATTCAGGCGATCAAGTATCGCAAACATGCGATCTTTCCGCTGCTTCTGCAACGTGGCGAATTGCTCGTTCAGCCGCTCATTCGCCGGATCGAAACAATACCCCAGCACATGCATCCTCATACGACCCATGCTGACGCTGAGTTCAACGCCGGGAATCAATTCGATTCCCAGTCGATCCGCCACGGGACGGGCTTCCTGCCACGCCGCGATCGTGTCGTGATCCGTAATGGCCAGGCCGCGCAATCCGCATGCCTGCAGCTTTTGCACCAGTTCGGCAGGAGTGCATTTCCCGTCGGAACAGGTGGTATGTGTGTGCAAATCGACCTGCATGGCCCGGAATGAGAATTGACCTACCGGCATTGTGAGGCGGTCACAATGCGGATTACTGCCCCATTCAGGTCATTTTAATCCATGCACCGTCCGCATCGGAAAATTTCCCGCAGATAATCAGGATCAAATCAACCAGTGTCCAGACACCCAGTCCTCCAAGGGTAAAAAGCATCAGGAGACCGGTACCGACCTTGCCCACATAAAAACGATGAACCCCAAACGTGCCCAGCAAGAAGCACAACAAAATCGTAGGCACAAAGCCCTTGTCACTGATATCGAAGTAGTCCATATGTACTATGTGAGTTTTTGTCCAGGATAACAGACGACTTTGCCACTTCCATCTTTATACGAACCGGCAACCAGCATAATAGTGATGTATGCCGGCTATGCCGGAAGGATCCTTCCGCCCATGCGCATGGTTTAGGGCCTGTTACCACTATGCAGCAATGCTCTGTTCCGTCAGGCACGGCGTCAA
>VXPQ01000017.1 GCA_009839485.1 Bacteroidetes bacterium SB0662_bin_6 | reverse complement strand
CCAGGGCGTCGTGCGGCAGCCACTAGTCAAAATTGTTCATTCCCTTTTCCCCGGCGAACACCTCGAACCACACGATTTGTCGCGTATTCCCGTAAGCATACCGGACGGCATGATCGAAAACATGCTGCGCGGCGGCCCATATATCCGGTCCTGTGCCGTCGCCTTCGATGAATGGGATGACGGGTCGGTCCGGCACGTTCAGGCGGCCTTGCTCCATCGTAATCGACCGGCCTTCGTCGGGCGGGGTCAGGTCTTTGTATGCGGACATGTTATGTGTGCGTTGAAAGGCGCGTAGTACGATTCGCTGCGCCTGTTAACGCGCAACAGGCAAAGAGGGATGCGCGCTTTACATGGAGAGCGTGTAAAATTGCACGCCTGGATTCAATCAGAGTATCCCTTGTTACAAGCGTCCGAGCAATTGCCGCAGGCGGAGTTCCCAGACCTTGAAGGCCGCTTCGCGTACGATCGCCCGGGTCATTTTGGATTGGCCTTCGGTGCGTTCGGTAAAGATGATCGGGATTTCGAGCAGGGCGAATCCCTGGCGCCAGGCGCGGTACTTCATTTCCAGCAGAAAAGAGTACCCGTTGGAAGTGACCCGGTTGAAGTCGATGGCTTCGAGCACGCGGCGATGATAGCACATGAACCCGGCCGTTACGTCCCGGATCGGTATGCGGGTCACGCAACGGGTATAGATTCCGGCGCAATAGGAGAGAATGAGACGGGTAAGCGGCCAGTTCACGACGCGAACCCCCTCTGCGTAGCGCGAACCGATTGCCAGGTCGGCCTTGCCTTCGAGCACGGGAGCGATCAGGCGGGACAGGTCGACAGGGTTATGCGACAGGTCCGCGTCCATGCTGCATATGAACGTATACTTCCGGTCGAGCGCCCAGTCGAAACCGCGCAGGTAGGCGGTGCCGAGCCCCATTTTGCCTTCCCGTTCGATCAGCGATATGCGCCCCGGGTGTTTTTCCATGCGCGCCCGTACGCAGTCCGCTGTGCCGTCGGGAGAGCCGTCGTCGACCACGAGCGCATGCACTCGTTCGGGCAACGTCATGATTTCGTCGAGAACGACGGAGACGTTTTCCGCTTCGTTGTAGGTGGGGATGATGACTATGGAGCGGTTCGGTCCCGAAGCATCCTGTTTGCGAAGAGGTTCCACGGGGAGCGGCAATCGGAGGAACAGCGTGTCGAATAGTTCGATTTTTATTATCTTGGCAAGCTGCGCATGCTCAAGTCAGGCATCTGACACGGGAGCAGGGCCGCGGTTCCGTGCCGGGGTCGGCGCCGACCTTCAGAAGCCCTCTTCCGGGATGTTAGCGGACAGTTAATTTTACGGAAAGATGAAACCCGCCGGATTCCATCCTGATACAAATGCATTGAAGGCCCCGTGCGTCGTTTTTTGCACATAACCCATGCTATGATAAGCCATGGCCGGTGAAACCCGGAAAAAAGCGAGGAAACCTGCGAAACCCGCCACAGACGGTGAGGCGGAAGGAAACGGGGTTCCGGTTGCCAGCCGGAACGGCCATTCCGGAGTAGCTGCAGAAGACGGGGTCGCCTCCGGCGCCGATGAGTCTTTCATTCATTATCCGGCCGGTGCATATACCCACGAGGAACTCGGGTTTTCCGGCGATCAGGTGCATGCTATGTACCGCAACATGCTGTTGCAGCGCCGGTTCGAGGAGCGCGCCGCACAGATGTACGGAAAACAAAAGATCGGCGGATTTTTACATCTCTATATTGGACAGGAAGCAGTATCTACCGGGTCGGCGTACGCCATGGAGATCGGCAAAGACTCGGTGATCACCGCCTATCGCGATCACGGAATCGGTCTGGCGCTCGGCATGACGGCGAACGAATGCATGGCGGAGCTTTTCGGCAAGGTCGGCGGCTCTTCAAGAGGCAAGGGCGGCTCCATGCATTACTTCAAGAAGGAACTCAACTTCTATGGAGGACACGGCATTGTTGGAGGCCATATCGCCGTCGGAGCGGGCATTGCCTTTGCGCATAAGTACAAGGGGGACGGCGGGGTATGCCTGACCTACTTCGGTGACGGCGCTGTGGGGCAGGGGTCCTTCCATGAGACCATGAATTTGGCTGCCCTGTACGAAATGCCCTGCGTCTTTGTGATCGAGAACAACGAATACGCTATGGGTACGGCCACCGACCGGGCTTTCGCGCAGACGGACTTTTACCGGTATGCGCAGAGTTACGGCATGGCCTCCTCGCTGGCCAGCGGCATGGATATTTTCAGTGTCTACAAGGCCATGTCGGATCATATTGCTGCGGCCCGGAACAACCGCCCGTCTATTCTGGAAGTGCGTACCTACCGGTATCGCGGTCATTCCATGAGTGATCCGGCGAATTACCGGACCAAAGAAGAACTGGATTCCATGAAGGAAGAAGACCCGATCATCCGCCTCAAGGGCTACATGCTGGAGCATGAGCTGGCCTCGAACGAGGAACTGGATGCAGTGGACGACGAAGTCAAGCAGGAAGTCATGGACTCGGTTACCTTCAGTGAACAGAGTGATGAGCCGCCCATCCGGGAGATATACGAACACGTGTATTCGCAGGACGATTATCCGTTTTTAACCGATTGATTTCCAGATATGGCTGCATTGCAATTTCGTGAAGCGATTCGCGCCGCCATGGTGGAAGAGATGGAGCGCGACAAGGACATTTTTCTGATTGGAGAGGAAGTTGCTGAGTACAATGGGGCGTACAAGGTCAGCGAAGGAATGCTGGATCGTTTCGGCGCAGACCGGGTGATCGACACGCCGATCAGTGAAAGCGGGTTCGCCGGTCTCGGCGTAGGCGCTGCGATGGCCGGATTGCGCCCTATCGTCGAGTTTATGACCTTCAATTTTTCGTTCGTAGCGTTTGACCAGTTGGTCAACAATGCGGCGAAGATCCGGTACATGTCCGGAGGGCAGTTCTCGATGCCGATCGTTTTTCGGGGGCCGAACGGCGCCGCGGGCCAGTTGGCCGCTACCCACAACACGGCTGTCGAATCCCTTTATTCGTATTTCCCCGGTCTCAAAGTCGTTGCGCCGTCCAATCCGGATGACGCGAAGGGACTTCTGAAAACCGCTATCCGCGATGACGACCCGGTGATTTTTCTCGAAAGCGAGTCGATGTATGGCCTGAAGGGGGACGTTTCGGATGCAGAAGATTACCTGATTCCGCTGGGCAAGGCGCGCATTGCGCGGGAAGGCGCCGACGTCACCATCGTGGCCCATCAGAAGAGTTACTGGCGCGCCCTCGAAGCCGCCGATCAACTGGCCGAAGACGGATACGACGCCGAAATCATCGACCCGCGGACGATCCGCCCGCTGGATATTGAAACGATTGCGGCATCCGTCAGGAAGACGAACCGGCTTGTCGTCGTGGACGAAAGCAATCCGTTCGCCAGTTTTTCGTCGGAGGTGGCCTGTCAGATACAAGAGCGCGTGTTCGACTGGCTGGACGCTCCGGTCATGCGGGTGACCGCCAAGGATGTTCCGGCTCCGTATGCAAAAAATCTGATCGATTATTACATGCCTCGTACCGAGGAAATCGTAGCGGCCGCCAAACAGGTACTGTACGCAAACTGAGGATACAGGCTCTCTTTTTCGATACGCCTTTTCCGACACGAAAACTATTCCCGCCTCGCCATTCCGCCGGATTAAGGCCTTACGGAAGCCCTCGAAAAGCGCATTGCACACAAGGACATAATCTGAATGCCGGACCATGCCCATCCCTGTTGAAATGCCCAAAATGAGCGATACCATGGAGGAGGGCGTCCTCGTGGCATGGCTGGCAGAGGAAGGGGATGCTGTGTCGTCCGGGGATATTATCGCGCAGGTCGAGACGGACAAGGCCACGATGGACCTTGAAGTGTACGACGACGGGGTATTGCTGAAAAGGGTCATTCCGGAGGGCGCCGCCGTACCCATCGGAGGCCTGATTGCAGTGCTTGGCAAGGCCGGCGAAGACATTTCCGGATTGCTTGCCGGGTATGACAGCGCTGCAGGCGCGTCTGCGGCAGCACCTGCCCCTGAGGCATCTGCTCCTGAGACGCCTGTTCTGGAGACGCCCGCCCCTTCGGCAGGCGATGGGGCTGTGCAGATAGCCGGTCAGGATGCTGCATCGGGTACAGTCCCTTCCGGAGACGACGGACGCGTCAAGAGTTCGCCGGTTGCACGCCGTATGGCTGATGAGCACGGGATTGCATTGGAGCAGATCGCAGGCAGCGGCCCCGAAGGACGTATTGTGAAGCGGGATATAGAAGCAGTGATCCGGCGGCATGCGCCTGCTCCCGGCCTCACGCCTGGATACCCCGTGCCGGGGAGCATGATCGAAATGCCCGTGGAGGAGGTATCCGAAACCGTACGTATTTCACAGATGCGCAAGGCTATTGCGCGCCGTCTTTCGGAGAGCAAGTTCACTTCGCCCCATTTTTATCTGACCGTGGATGTGGATGTGGAGCGGGCCGTTGCGGCTCGCGCCCGCATCAACAAGCAGGCGGAGGCTGCGGGCGGGGTAAAAATTTCGTTCAATGACCTCGTTACGAAGGCCTGTGCGCTGGCTCTGCGCGCGCATCCGGCCGTCAATGCTTCCTGGATCGAGCAGGAGGGCGTGATTCGTCAGCATGGCCATGTTCATGTTGCGATTGCCGTAGCCATAGACGACGGACTGGTCACACCGGTTATCCGGCATGCGGACCGGAAGGGGTTGATGCAGATCGCCGCAGAAACCCGCGAGTTGGCGCAGCGGGCCCGTGATCGTACGCTGCAGCCGGAAGACTGGGAAGGCTCCACCTTCACGACAAGTAACCTCGGTATGTACGGCGTCGAGGAATTTACAGCCATCATCAATCCCCCGAATGCGTGCATTCTCGCCATCGGGGCGATTCGCGACGAAGCGGTGGTGAAGGAAGGGGCGGTCGTTCCCGGCAAGCGTATGAAACTGACGCTTTCATCCGATCACCGCGTGGTGGACGGCGCCGTGGCCGCCGCCTTTATCGGGACGGTGCGGAGCTATCTTGAAGAGCCGATTTCCATGTTGCTATAGCGCTTTCGAGGCAGCACGGTGACCGGATTCAGGATCGCGCATGTATCGGATTTGCATTTCGGCAAGATTTCGCATCGCGGGGTCGTCGGGGCGCTTATCGATGAAATCAACGATTCGGACGTCGATCTCGTTGCCGTAAGCGGGGATCTGACCCAGCGGGCCCGCATTGTCGAATTCGAAGAGGCCGCCGCCATGCTTGCGGCTCTGGGGCCACCGGTCGTCGTCGTGCCCGGAAACCATGACGTATCTCCCTGGTGGCAGCCGTTCCTGCGTATTTTCACGCCGTTCGAGCGGTATCGCCGATTCATCGGGCCCGAAGTGGCTCCGTTCTTTCGCATGGATGGCGTGGCCGTGCTTGGCCTGAATTCGGCCCGCCGGTGCACGATCAAGGGGGGGCGCATCGACGAACGCACCTGCGAGGATATCACACATCGTCTGTCACCTGTCCCGTCCTCCGTGTTCAAGGTGCTTGTGGTGCATCACCAGTTGTCGCGTATGCAGTCGTTATGGTCACACGACGTGGCCCGGTACGCCCGTCGCGCGCTTGACCGGGCGGGGGAAGCCGGCGTATCCCTCATCCTTTGCGGGCACCTCCATGTATCCCATGTCGAGCCCCTTGAGATTACGCTGGAAACGAATCCCATGCACCGGATTGTGGTTGCCGTTGCAGGGACCGCAACCAGTACGCGCGGACGGCGTACATACCGTTCCCGGAATCACTACAATGTGATCGACATCGAAGCAGACTTTTTCTCGATAGAGGGCAGACAGTACCTGGCCGAAGAGAGCCGGTTCGTGTCGGAGGGCGTGACCCGGTTCAAGCGGTGAGGGGCAGAGGAGGGTTTTGCACTGCTCCGTTTTCTTTTCCCGTTCTCCGGGCCTATTTTCCAAGAGGTATTCCCCGGTCTCTTCGACAAGGAGGCATCGCATGATCGGTTTGCCAAAGGCAATGTTTTCCGCCGGAGCAGGCATAGCGCTGCTTGCTTCGTTCGGTTTTCTGTCCGGTGGCGTGCACGCACAACAGGCGCCCGTGAAGGTGGATGTCGATTATGCGGCCTTCGCGTACGATGAAGCGACGTCGCTCGTAGAAGTGTATATCGGTGTCGAGGCGCCTTCCCTGGATTTTGAGGCGGTCGAAACCGGTGGCTTCGTGGCGCTTATGCCCCTGCATCTTGAACTTGCTCCCGGTGCAGCGCCGGGGGCCGGTGAGGCCGATGCAGTGCCCGTGTGGGCCGATTCCACGGTGCTTCGCTTTGCGCTCCCCGATACCGCCGGGATGCATTCCGGGCATTATTTTACGCATCAGAAGCGCTCCGCGGTACCGCCGGGCGACTATGTGCTGGACCTGACTGTTCCGGATACGCCCACCAGGCCCAGTCTACGGGTACGGCAAACATTCCCGGTGGACCGCTTCGAACCGGACGGCGCCCCGTCGCTTTCGGACATTACGCTGGCTACCGGTATTGCGCCGGATAGTCGCCGGGAAAACCCTTTCTTCAAGAACGGTCTTCTTGTCCATCCCAGTCCCAATCGCCTGTTCGGCGAGGGTCTGCACCGCATGTACTACTATGCGGAAGCATACGGTGTAGAGGAAATAAACTCCGGGAACGCCACGTACGTCGTATACACGTATGTGGCGGAGGCCGATCATTCGAGCCCGATTACCGGCATGGAAAATCGCACCCAACGCGCGATCAGATCCCCCGATGTGCTTGTAGGAAGTTTCAATACCAGCGAACTGCCCACGGGATCGTATGCGCTCCACATGGTGCTGCTCAACGATCAGAACGAGGGGATGGTCGAACGGTCACGGAAGTTTTTTGTGTACAATCCGGGCGTATCCCGTGAGGATCCGGCCGTGCTCGAACTCGATTTCGAAACGAGTTCCTATGCGGAGATGACGGAAGATGAGGTCGAACAGGGGATGGCTCATGCCCGCCTCATTGCGAACGATATGGAGAGACGTCGGATGCGGAGGTTGCCCGAACTGGACGATCGGCGTCGTTTTCTGATGGATTTCTGGCAAAAGCGCGATGACCGGCCCATGACGCCCGTCAATGAATTCAAGGAGGCGTTTTATCAACGCATACAATATGCCAACGACCGGTACACATCGAACATCGAACCGGGCTGGGAAAGCGATCGGGGGCGGGTCGTCATCACATACGGGTTGCCTAACGACATCGAACCGCATCTCTATGATCAGGCAACGATTCCCTACGAAATATGGCAGTATAACAACATCCCGGGGCACGGCCAGTCTATTTTCGTGTTTGCGGACGTGACCGGATTCGGCAGTTTCGAATTGCTGCATTCCAGTGTACCGGGCGAACGATCACTCCCCAACTGGCAATCGGAGTTGTATCGTCGTTAACGACAGCGGCTGGTCTGCCGCCTAAACATTTTCGCTGATGACCCACGCCGACGCCGGGTTCCGGCATGTATCCGTTCAGGAGCTGGCTTCGTATGAGGGACAGGAGGTGCTGCTCAAGGGCTGGCTGTACAACAAGCGCGGTTCGAAGCACTTGCTGTTTCTCATGTTGCGGGACGGTACGGGGCTGGTGCAGTGTGTCGTAGCCGCGGACAGTGTGGATGCCGATACCTGGCGGATCGCGGAGGAAGCCACCCAGGAGAGTGCCCTGATTGTGACCGGCAAGGTCATCGCCGACGAGCGGCAGACGGGCGGCGTCGAACTGGTTGTTTCCTCGTTGAAACTTGTGGGCGAATCCGTGGAGTATCCCATTACGCCCAAGGAGCACGGCATCGACTTCCTGATGTCGCATCGTCACTTGTGGTTGCGCAGCCGTCTTCCCTGGGCCATTTTGCGGATCCGCAACCGGTTGATCGTGGCCATCCACACGTTCTTTCAGGAGCGCGGATTTTTGCAGATGGATGCGCCGATCCTGACGGGAAACGCTGTCGAAGGTACGTCGAGCCTGTTCGAACTGGATTATTTCGATGAGAAGGCGTACCTGACCCAGAGCGGTCAGCTCTATGGAGAGGCGATGGCCATGGCTTTCGGGCGCATTTACACGTTCGGCCCGACGTTTCGCGCCGAGAAGTCCAAGACGCGTCGTCATCTTACGGAGTTCTGGATGATCGAGCCCGAGATGGCGTTCTTCGACCTGGATATGACCCTGGACCTGGCCGAAGATATGCTGGTGCATATAATCGGGGACGTGTTGGCGCATTGCCGGGAGGAACTGGCGATGCTCGAACGCGATCCGGCGCCGCTTGAGCGTGTGTGCAAACCGTTCCCCCGTATTTCGTACACGCAGGCTGTCGAGTTGCTTCGCAGCGACGAAACCGCCGACATGTTGACCGCCAGGATCCGGGCGCTGGAGGAAGAAAACGCGGCGGTTGCCGAAGAACTTGCCGCAAACCGGAAGCGATACGGGCAAGCGAAAAAGTCCGAACGCCGCCGCCTGGACGCTCGCGAGATTGCTATTCATCAGCGTACCGGGGAGATCGCCGAAGCCCTGCAAAATCTGCCGGACTGGAAAGAATCCGCACGGTCCTTCGAGTGGGGATCCGACTTCGGAGGCAGCGACGAAACGGTATTGACCTGGCATTTCGACCGCCCCGTCATGGTGCACCGGTATCCTGCCGCCGTGAAGGCATTCTACATGAAACGGGATCCCGACGATGCACGACTTGCCATGGCGCTGGATGTGTTGGCGCCGGAGGGGTATGGGGAAATTATAGGCGGCGGCGAACGAGCGACGGACCTTGCTTTTCTCGAAGAGCAGATCGCTGCACACGAACTGCCGAAAGAGGCGTTCGAATGGTATCTGGACCTGCGCCGGTTCGGTTCCGTACCGCACGCCGGATTCGGTTTGGGGCTCGAACGTATGCTTACCTGGATCGCGGGGATCGATCATGTACGGGAGACGATCCCGTTTCCGCGGCTCATGGGGCGCATTACGCCGTGAAGAATGGTAGGGCCTGTTCACACTATGCAGAGATGATCGCCGGAGCGCGCGCACTGGAACAAACCGGCAGGGCACGGTATACGAACTGGTCTTTATTTCCCGCCTTGCCCCGAATATCCACTATCTATCCATAAACTTGCTATGCAAGGAAACGGGTTCAAAATCGGCCTGCTCGCATTTTTCTTTGCCCTGTCGGCCTGGTATCTCTACCCGACCGTACGGAATTATTTTATCCAGCAGCGGATAAGCGGGCTGGAGGAGCAGGAACGAGTCGAGTATGAACGGGAAAATCTTCAGACTATCAGAACCGTCAAGGAGGATGCGCTGAAGCTCGGCCTTGATCTTCAGGGGGGCATGCATGTCACCATGGAGGTCCGGACCGATGCGCTGATCCGGGAGTTGGCCACGGATGTGGATCAGACGTTCGAGGAGGTGCTGGCCGCTGCCCGCGTGTCGTCCGATGAGACGGGTAATTCCATTATAGACGCGTTTGTGATGGAATTCGAACGGCGCGACCCCGATGCGCGTCTGTCCCGCTATTTTCGGGATGCTGACGCCGGCATTACGCGCCGGTCGACCAACGCTGAGGTATCACAGTACCTTCTTGACCAGGCCGACAACGCGATTAATCGGGCCATTTCCATTATCAGGGACCGGGTGGACCGTTACGGGGTGACCGAACCGTCCATCCAGAAACAGGGCACGCGGCGCGTGGTGGTCGAATTGCCCGGGATCGATGATCCCGAGCGTGTGCGGAATCTGCTGAAGGGCACGGCCCGCCTCGAGTTTCATCTCATGGCCGAACCGGAGGAATTGCTGCGTTCCCTGGAGCGGGCGATCGAGCATTACAATGTGGTTGTGGAAGTCACCCGTGTGGAGGACGAAGAGGAAGATGGTGCGGAAGCCGATTCGATATTAGCCGCCGAGGATCTGTTCGCTGAACCCGAAGAAGACGAGCCGACCAATGCGTTGCTGGAAGTGATGCAGCCTGTCGGGCAGGGGGTTGTCTTTGGGCTGGTTTCCGAGCAGGACACGGCGCGCGTTAGCGAGTTGCTCTCGGTTCCCGCCGTTCAGGAGGCGCTTCCCATCGGCGTGGATCTGCTTTACGAAGCGAATCCCGTCGGGCTGACAGAGGATGGCCTGGAAATGTATTACCTGCTTGGCGTGCGGGATCAGATCGAATTGTCGGGCGAGGTGATTACGTCGGCCCGCGTCGATTTCGACGAATTGAATCTTCCGGAAGTCACGATGGTGATGAACTCGGAAGGATCGCGCACCTGGGCCCGGTTGACCGGGGCGAATGTGGACAAAAACATCGCTATCGTACTGGACGGGGTGGTTTATTCGTATCCGACCGTCATCAATCGCATCGTAGGCGGTCGCTCGTCCATCACCGGGCTGGACAGCCGCGAGGAGGCCCAGGACATCGTGACAGTGCTCATGTCCGGTGCGCTGCCCGCGCCGGTCGATATCGTCGAGGAGCGCACGGTGGGGCCAAGTCTCGGCAGGGCTTCCATCCGTGCCGGTTTTATTTCGATTATGGTGGGGCTTGGCCTGGTAGCGATCTTCATGATCTTCTATTACCGCACGGCCGGGCTGGTCGCGGATCTGGCCCTGTTGTTCAATATCATTTTCATATTCGGAATACTGGCCGCCTTCAACGCTACGCTTACCCTGCCCGGTATCGCCGGTATCGTGTTGACGATCGGTATGGCGGTAGACGCCAACGTACTGATCTTCGAGCGAATACGTGAGGAGCGCGCCACCGGAAAGACCCTGAAGGCGGCTATCGATGCCGGTTACTCGAAGGCGTTCAGCGCCATTTTCGATGCAAACGTGACCACGTTCTTCGTCGGCGCCATCCTGTATTCGTTTGGCGTCGGTCCCATTCAGGGATTTGCGGTAACCCTGATGGCCGGTATTCTTTCGTCGCTGTTTACAGCCATTATCGTTTCCCGGATCGTCTTCGACTATATGGTGGTCAAGCGGCGAATGAGCGTCAGTTACGGATGACGGGAGTTCCGGATCGCCCTTCATCCACAGGCGCACTTTCGATAGAGACAGCACAATGAGAATTTTTGAAAACGCCAATTTCAACTTCATAGGCAACCGGAGAAAGGCGTACATCGTCTCCGGCATTCTGCTCTTGCTGAGCGTCGGCTCACTGATCGTGCGAGGCCTTGAACTGGGCATCGATTTTCAGGGGGGCATGGAGTTTGTTGTCGAAAGTCCGGTGGAACTGGAGCCGGTAGCGGTGCGCGGCCAGTTGGCCACGGCGCTGGGGTCCGAGCCGGAGGTGAAAACGTTCGGTGCGGGCCAGGTGCTTATTCGCACATCCGCGGAAGGAGACATTTCGGACATTCAGAACCGGATCGTAGAAGGGATCACCGAGGGCTTCGCAGGCTCCGATCCGGAGGTCGTCAAAACGGACGTGGTAGGCCCGCGTTTTGCGGAGGATCTGAAGCAAGGAGCCATTTGGGCTGTTCTCGGGAGTCTTCTTGTGATTTTCGTCTATATTCTGCTGAGGTTCGAATGGAGGTTCGGCGTCGGCGCGGTGGCGGCCTTGTTCCATGATGTCACGATCACGCTGGGCATCTTCTCCGCGGCGGCCGGCATCCTTCCGTTCTCGCTCCAGATCGACCAGGCCATTATTGCCGCCTTTTTGACGATTGTGGGCTATTCGCTCAACGATACGGTGGTCGTTTTCGACCGGATTCGGGAATATTCGAATCTTTTCAAGACGGAAACGTATGACAAGTTGGTGAATCGTTCCATCAACAATACGCTCAGTCGGACGATCGTCACCTCCGGCACGACCTTGCTCGTAGTGGCTGTCCTCTTTATTTTTGGCGGAGAGGTGCTGCGCGGCTTTGCATTCGGGCTTATTCTGGGTGTGACGATCGGTACATACTCATCCGTTTTCGTGGCTTCGCCGGTCGTCGTGGAACTCAGGACGCGCATGAAAGGCGGCCGCAGATAAGCGTTTCTCACGTAAACGGCAGGGTCGTCGGCGCTGAATCCCGAGAGGTTTTCATGAAATACGATGTGCAAGAACAGGGTCGCGTAGTAGTTCTCGCGCTGGAGGGGAATATCCTTGGTGGCCCCGACGGCACGAAATTGCATGATCGCCTGCACGAATTGAAAGACGCGGGCAAGCGTCATGTGGTGGTGGATCTGTCGGGGGTCCGGTTCATGAATTCAAGCGGACTCGGCATGCTGATCAGCGCCATGACGACGATGCGCAACGCCGGGGGAGATTTTCGCCTGGCGGGTATGGGCGCCGGTATTCGTTCATTGCTCGTGATTACCCGGCTCGATACGGTATTCAAACATTACGAATCCGTGGACGAAGCCGTGCGCAGTTACGAAGAGGATCCGCCGTCGCCGGCATAGTGGAGAGGCGTGAAGCTGTTCGGGCATCAGGCAGGTTCGGCCGATTCCCCGGTGTAGAACGCGGTTGTGCGCCTTGCCGCGGCGCGTGCAGCATCAGGGTTTGTTCCGGCTGCAACCGCCGCTTTTTCCCATCTCTCGCTGCTGCCGGTGATGAATGCCTTACCGTCCCGTGAAGTGGCAAAGGCGATTTCGTCCGGTTTTGGCCGGGCCGGTTGCGCAAGATGGATCGCGAGTCCCCAAAGGCCCATCTCCCAGCCGACACCGGTAGCGCCTGGACCGTACATCTCCCAATGCTCCGACAGGCGCGCAATATGCGTGAGTGCAAGCCGTACGCCTTCGGCCTCATCGTCCGAGCAGTGCACTTCCACCCAACTGACATCGTTACCGAATTCCCATGTGATTGCGAAACGGGATGGCGGTTTGCAATCCATGATCAAGCCGCCCGCATTGCCTTCCAACTGATAGCGGCCGCCAGGTTTGAGCGCCCCGCTGATCGGCAGAAACCAGCGCGGGATACGCTGGCTGTTCGTCACGGCGTCCCACAAATCGTCGACCGTCGTCGGGTAGCTGCGAGCAAGGGTGACGGCGCGGGCAGGTTGTCCGTCGCGCTCCAGTGACGACACGGAGCGCTCTGTGGCGCTGAGGTGAAATTCGACATTGAACTGCATGGTTTCTCTCTATTCTGGTCGTTGGGTAGTTGACTCGCCTGCTGTTGCATAACTGACCTTTCGCAACATCGCCGGAAGTGCCAGGGCGTTGTGTCAATCGGATTCGGAGATTAGCCCGATAGGGGCGACCTCTCGGGGAACCGTAATCTTTCTCTACAGGTAATATCTCGTAAGCTATAAAAATGCGCAATGCAAACCGTTTTTCTTGTCTGTGAGCCTAAAAAGATTGCTAAAGATTCGGCAGAATACTAATAGATACAGAATCGGGATTAGACTATAAAATGGGCGTCACAGTCGTCATAGGAACGCAATGGGGAGACGAGGGCAAGGGCAAGATTGTTGATCTCCTGAGTCCGAATGTGGACATCGTGGCGCGTTACCAGGGAGGCGCGAATGCAGGGCACACGATCTGTTGGGGAGACGAAACATTTGTGCTTCACCTCGTTCCAAGCGGCATTTTTCACGAACATGTGACCTGTGTGATCGGGAACGGCGTGGTGCTGGATCCCGTGGCGATCATGGAAGAAATCCGCATGATCCGCGACCTCGGGTACGATGTGGACGGGCGGCTTCTTATTTCGCACGATGCGCATCTGATCATGCCGTATCACAAGCGCATCGAGGAAGCGCGCGAACGGATGCGCGACGCGGGCGCCATTGGCACGACGGGTCGCGGTATCGGTCCTGCGTATGTCGACAAGTTTGCCCGTACAGGTATCCGCGTGGTGGATTTACTGGATCGGGATACGCTGCGCCGCAAACTCAAACGTGCGATCGAGGAAAAGAATGCGCTGCTTCGCGGCGTGTACGATGCCGATGGCCTCGACGTGGAACAGATCATCGAAGAATATGTGGAGTTCGACTGCCTGATTGACCCGTTCGTTACGGATACGTCGCAATATCTCGGGCAGGCCCTGCGGGCGGGCAAACGTATTCTCGCCGAGGGCGCTCAGGGTTCTTTGCTCGATGTGGATTTCGGGACCTATCCGTTTGTGACCTCGAGTCACCCTACCGTTGGGGGATGTTGTACAGGACTGGGGGTGCCCCCCACGGCCGTGGACACGGTCATTGGCATTGTGAAGGCGTACAGCACGCGCGTGGGTAACGGGCCGTTTCCCACGGAGTTGGATGATCCGGCCGGCGAGCGCTTGCGTCAGGTGGGGGACGAGTTCGGCGCAACGACCGGCAGGCCCCGGCGGTGCGGGTGGCTGGACCTGGTGGCTCTTCGGTATACGTCCATGATCAACGGGCTGACGGAACTCGCTATCACCAAACTCGATGTACTGACGGGGTTGGATACGCTCAAGGTGTGTACGGCCTATCGGTACGACGGCAAGGAAACGACGCGTTTTCCAAGCGAAGTGCAAACGCTCGAGAAGGTTCAACCCGTCTATACCTCGTTCGAAGGCTGGTCGGAAGATATTACCGGCGTGAAATACATGGCCGATTTGCCGGCGGCCGCCCAGCGCTATCTGCGCTTTCTGAGAGATTCGCTCGGCGTCCGCATTTCCATGATTTCGACAGGCCCCAAACGGGATCAGGTCATTTCGGAAGATGTCGTTTTGGACACAGTAGATATCCGCCCTGCCGGTACAGGAGGGTAAGAGTCCCCATGAGGGGCAATCGGACAGCGCAGGAGGTTTGACCATGAAGGCGTATCGTCATTCCGTACGACTCAAACTCGGCCTGGTTGTACTGGCCGTGCTGATCTCGGTGGTTTCGCTTGCGTACACCAGCCGGACCGTAGACCGGCTGCGCGAACGCGAGCAGTTTGTCATTCACTTATGGGCGGCAGCACAGGAACGGCTATCCGCCACTCGGGAAAATCCGTATTTGCCGGTATTTACCGAGATAGAACATCAACTGGTCGACGCGGCTGTACCCGACGGTCCCATTTCTCCCGAGGCGCTCGCGAGGTACCGCAGCGCACTCGCATGGTCCCGGACCATGCCTCCCGCGGAGGATGTAACGCTTGCCGGTGAGATCATATTGCAGGGAGGATTCGGCATCCCGGCGATCGTCATGGATTCGACGCAATCGATGCCGGTGATCTGGCAGCATGTACCCGTTCCGGATTCGCTTCAACTTCAGGAGTTGTCGCCGGAGGAGCGGTCCGAGGTCCTGCGCAGGCTGAACGAACGCGCTCGCGCCATGGCGCAGGATTACGAACCGATCGCCATAGAATTCGGCACCCCTCCCGAGGCGGTCAGACAATACCTGTTCTACGACGATTCGAGGCTGATTCGCGAACTCACGATTTTTCCGTTTCTGCAACTGTTGTTTGTGGCTTTCTTCATCCTGATCGGATATCTCGGATTCTCGTATGTGCGAAGGAGCGAACAAAGCAGTCTCTGGGTTGGCATGGCAAGAGAAGCTGCACACCAGTTGGGTACGCCAATTTCCAGTTTGATGGGGTGGGTGGAGTTACTCAGAGGGAACGCGCTGTCCGGCGAGCAGAAGCAAGGTGCGTTGCGGGAAATGGAGCGCGATGTGGCGCGGCTCGAGCGGGTGACTGCCCGTTTTTCGGATATAGGTTCGATGCCGAGGCTCGAAGTGGATGCGGTGGCGCCGGTTATTGAGGCGGCAGCGGATTATGTGCGCAAGCGTATCCCTCAGGGGGATGGGTTCGTCGAGTTGAACGTGCAAATCTCCGGAGCATTGTATGCGCCGCTGAATGCGGAACTGTTCGAGTGGGTGATAGAAAATCTTCTCAAGAATGCGCTTGACGCCATGGAAATGACTGGTGGCGTCATCGATGTGCAAGTCTCCGGGGTGCAGGAAAGCATCCGGATAGATATACGCGATACCGGGAAGGGCATTGACCGGAAGAATTGGAAAAATATATTCCGCCCCGGCTATAGCACCAAGAAACGGGGCTGGGGGCTGGGATTGAATCTGGCCAAGCGCATTGTTGAGGAACACCATGGCGGGAGCCTTGTGCTCCTGCAGTCGCGGCCTGATCAGGGAAGCACCTTTCGGATTACGGTGCCGGCTGCGAAGAAGCCCTGATACGGTTTTCCAGCGCTTCGATGTCGCTCTCCGTGACAGCAATGAAGATGTCGTCGCGTTGCCGCCAGACCAGGACATTCGTTTCGCCGGAATCGCGCAGGTCGAAGAGGTCTTCCGTTTCGATGCGTTCGAGCACATCGCCGGTTAGTTGGAATCGGTGCCCGTGGGTGTCGAGGAACGCGTACGAGTAGGCGTAGAGCACAATATCTCCGGATTCATTCGTGTTCCGGTACAGGAGGACGGGGATCCGTGCTCCATCGCCCGCGTCGTGGATGGATACGCCCGTGAGTTCGGCGCCTTCGATGGCGGGTACGTCGATCCGCCGGCGCAACGATTCACGCACATAGTTCTCCACCTCGTCGGGCTCGGCGGTCTCGAATCCGGCCTCGATGTGTTCGGCCTGCCTGATCGACAGGGAGATCAGGTTCGTTTCCTGAGAACGTTTCGTCAGGTTCGAGAGGCCGGATGCGATCAGGCCGGACGCCAGGATGATCAGCAGCGCGGGAACGGCTACCCGAAGCACTTTTGGCGTAATCCCCTTAGGGTGGTTTTCCACAGGAACAGACATGTTCGATTGTTTGCAGGGCGTCCGCCGAGGTTTATGAAAAGAGGATGTTTACCGGATTGCCCTTGCGGATGCCAAGGAGCTCTGCGGCGTTCCCTGAATTGACCGCCACTTCCAGCAAATTGCTGCTGTTATACTGCAAAAGAGGTTCACCGGTCTCCACGGAGGCGTACGTATCCTGGATACCTTCAAGAATACTGTTTCCCACAAAACATTTGATAGGCCTGTTCGCTTGGCGTTCCTCGACCATTTCCCGGGAAATGTTGGTGATGCAGTTGCCGAACCGGTCGATATGCACCACCCATCCCTGTACGCCCTGATCGTCCATAATCGGGAGGGCCCATTTCATGGGTGCGAGTTCTTCTATGACGCTGCCGAGGCGCTCTATGGGTATGCCGTTCGCAAGATGCGCCGCCACCGCCGCAAAGATGTCGCGTCCGTGGAAAGTTTGGGAAGGGATGGCGTCTCGCCAGTACTCGGGCCGGTCGAGGCACACGCAGATTTCGGGGGTCGTTCCGTCGAGAATCAGCGGAAAAATGCCGTTGTCCGGTCCCGTGAAGAAGTGTTCGCCGCAACGAAGCGCTACGGGACGCCGGCCTGTCCCGACCCCCGGATCCACCACGGCCATATGGATGGCGCCGGCGGGAAAATACCATGCCGCGTCGCGCAACACGAAAGCGCATTCCATGATATCCTGTGGCGCGATCGCATGGGAGATGTCCACGATACGCGCATCAGGGCACAGGCTGAGAATGACGCCTTTCATAGCCCCGACATACGCATCCCGCGTTCCGAAGTCTGTGGTAAGTGTTATGATTGCGGACACGGCGGCGATCTGTACAATGGCATGCTTCAAAGTACGAAGAAAGAAGGTTTTCACCATGCCATGTTGACCCGGCGCAGGATCATGGAGGCGGATCCGGGGTGGAACGAGCGGAACGAAGCGCAGTACGCTCTTTTTACGGATTGGAGGAGTTATGTCCGAACGAGGAAAAGATGTAGGGAAGAGGGGAGAAGATATTGCTGCCGCATATCTGGAATCCATCGGGTACCACATTCTCCATCGCAATTACCGGTTCGGTCGCTTGGAGATCGATCTGGTATGCTGCGAACCATCCGGTGATGATCCCGACGCTGTTTCCGGACAAGGCGAGATCGTGTTCGCCGAAGTAAAGACCCGTTCCGGTCTCAGGTTCGGCCGCCCTGAGGAAGCTATATCGGAGACGAAGCAACGTCGTATTGCGCAAGCGGCGCAGGCCTGGCTTCGGGAACGCAGCATGGGGCAGGCGCCTTGCCGGTTCGATGTAATTGCGGTCGTGCTGCATAAAAACGCCGATCCAATCGTTACACATTTCAAGCAGGCATTCTGGACTTCATAAGGGAGTGCGGTTATTCGGGAACGGTTTGTTTCCGCATGGCCTGCCGTCCATACCCTTTAGGGCCTGTTACCACTATGCAGCGGCGCTCTGCGGGGTCTGTTTTCCCGCCATGCGGCGTTGCCGCTCGCTTATGTGGCTGGGCCACACTGCG
>VXPQ01000016.1:14272-15417 GCA_009839485.1 Bacteroidetes bacterium SB0662_bin_6 | reverse complement strand
TCCCACAGCCTGACGGTATGGTCATTGCCTCCCGAGGCCAGCATACTTCCATCAGGTGAATACACCACCGAGAGAGGTATGATACCGGATCCAAACGCAGAGGTGAGGCTCCCTGAATCCACATCCCACAACCTGACGGTTCTGTCATAGGACGCGGACGCCACGGTACCGCCATCAGGCGAAAAGGCTACCGAATGGACCCCGGACGCATGCCCCCTGAACGTGCTGATCTTGGCCCCCGTAGCGACATCCCACAGCCCGACGGTATTGTAATCGCCTCCCGAAGCCAGCGTGTTTCCATCAGGCGAAAAGACCACCGAATTGACCCTCCTGGTATGCCCCGAGAGCGTTGCGGTGTCGGATCCTGTAGCCACATCCCACAGCCGGACGGTTCCGTCATCGCCTCCCGAAACCAGCATGTTTCCATCGGGCGAAAAGACCACCGAATTGACCCCGGATCCATGCCCCCTGAACGTTCTGATATTGGCCCCCGTAGCCACATCCCACAGCACGACAGTTTTGTCATCGCCTGACGAAGCCAGCATACTGCCATCGGGCGAAAAGGCTACCGAACTGACCCCATACCTATGCCCCACGAGGGTTGCGATGTTGAATCCCGTAACCACATCCCACAACCTGACGGTGTTGTCTTCGGACGCAGATGCCATAATGACGCCATCGGGCGAAAAAACTACGGAAGTGACCCCATACTCATGCTTCGAGAGCGTTGCGGTGTTGTCTCCCGTAGCCACATCCCACAGCCGGACGGTTCTGTCACGGCTTCCCGAGACCAGCTTACTGCCATCGGGTGAAAAGGCTACCGAACGGACCGAATGCGTATGCCCCCTGAACGTTCTGATATTGGATCCCGTAGCCACATCCCACAGCCTGACAGTCCCGTCATAGGACGCGGACGCCACGGTACTGCTATCGGGCGAAAAGGCTACCGAAAAGACCCAATCCCCATGCCCCGAGAGCGTTCTGGCGCTGTCTCCCGCAGCCACATCCCATAGCCGGACGGTTCTGTCATAGGACGCGGACGCCACGATACTGCCATCGGGCGAAAAGGCCACCGAACGGACCGAATTCCTATGCCCCCTGAACGTTCTGATATTGGATCCCGTAGCCACATCCCACAGCCTGAC